>JAGGWA010000045.1 GCA_021157745.1 Thermoplasmata archaeon | reverse complement strand
TTATCTCTTTTATTTCAATTTTATCTGGCTTGCTATCACGCCTTGGGCATTCATCACATAATGCCAAGTTTGAAAGAAAATCCGTCTTGCCATTAAGCAAGGCATTCAATGCTGCTTCCAACACTGGGGCTGGTGGAGGACATCCCGGTATGAATGCATCTACCTTGACAACGCTATCAAGTGTTTTTAAGGATGGCAGAAATTCTGGTAGCTCATGAGAAGGAATTTTTCCATCTGGCGTTGTTTCATTTGCCCTATAAACTGCATCAAAAATTTCTTCCCTGCTATACAAATTTGCTAAGCCAATAACGCATCCTTCTATGGCACATGAACCATAGGCAATGAGCATTTTCGCCTTTCTACGCAACAATTTCGCAATCTCCTCATTCTCTCTCGTTCTTATGGCTCCATTGTAAAATGCTATGTCTATGCTTCCGTCTTCCATCTTTTCCAGATCCTCATATTTGAAATCCATGGCACATGGCCAGAATACAATGTCAACCTCACCCAACAAATCCAACAATTTTTCATGCACACCAAGCAATGAAACATCGCATCCGCCGCAACCAGCGCCCCAGTACATGGCAATCTTCTTTTTGTTATTCATTTTCTCGCCTCCAGCGGACCGAGTTGCCTTATTTCTTCAACAAACTGTGAAACAACGGTGGCAAACTTTCTTCCTTCCGTAGCAGAAACCCATTCCAATCGAAGCCTCCTTTCATTTATCCCCATTTCTTTAAGCAGCTTTTTCGTAAGCAATATTCGACGCCTGGCATAATAGTTTCCTTTGATGTAATGACAGTCTCCCGGATGACAACCGCCTACAAGAACACCATCTGCTCCGTTGCGAAAAGCATGCAAAATGAATTCTGGGTCTATACGACCAGAACAAAGCACTTTTATTGGAATAATGTTTGCAGGATATTTTAAGCGCGATACACCAGCCAAATCAGCGCCTGCATAAGCACACCAATTGCACAGAAAGGCTACAATTTTGGGCTCAAAACTCATTCCAGAATCACCTCCACCATCTTTTTAATCTGCTCGTCATCAAAGTTAGGCAATCTTATATTTCCTACTGGACATGCCGCCACGCAAACGCCGCAGCCCTCGCATAAGGCTTCGATATTGTAAGCTTTTCCTTTCGAATCAAGCTGTATGGCATTGAATGGGCAAATATAGAAGCAGGTTCTGCATCCCGTGCAGGCATCGCCAAACACAGCCACTATAGGCTCCTTCTCAAGTTTATCATGAGAAAACATTGCTATTACTTTCGATGCTGCAGCACTTGCCTGCGCAACGCTGCTTGGAATATCCTTTGGGGATTGACAGCAACCTGTAAAGAATATGCCACGCGTTACAGCTTCAACCGGTCTTAACTTTGGATGCGCCTCCTTGAAAAATCCGTGTTCATCTGTAGCTACTTTAAGAAGGCGTGCAAGCTTCTTTGCATCCTGGCTTGGAACAACAGCTAAAGCGAGGACAACGAGATCTGCTTCAATCTTAACACTCTTTCCAAGTAGCGTGTCCACACCCTCCACTATTATTTTATCTCCCTGCCTGTATATTTTCGCTGGTTTCCCCCTAATGTAATTTATACGCTCTTCCTCCATCACCCTTGCTATGAATTCTTCGTAATTTTTGCCAGTGGCTCTTATATCAATATAAAAGACATATGCCTCCCCATCCTCAACATGATGCTTGAATAACAAAGCGTGCTTTGCTGTATACATGCAACATATACTGCTGCAATATGGCTTATGATTTTTATCACGGGAGCCAGCACATTGAATAAAAACAATCTTTTTGGCTTCCTTTCCATTGCTCGGCTTTATTATTTTTCCCTGCGTCGGTCCGCCTGCGGACAACATGCGTTCAAATTCCAAACTTGTTATTATGTCTGGGTCCTCCCCATAACCATATTCAACGAGGTTATTCTTATCATACAAATCGTAGCCTGTTGCAACAACTATTGCACCAACTTTCTCCTCAATATATTCTGGCTGCATGTCATAGTCGATAGCGTTAGCTTCGCAAACTTTGGCACATTCTCCACATCTCAATGGGGCTACTCCCAAGCAAGATTGCTCATCTATGACATAGGCAGCAGGAACAGCCTGCGGAAATGGAATATAAATCGCTTTTCTTGGCTTTCTTCCAAAATCAAATTCATTTGGCACAACAACAATGCACGCATCCTCGCAGTCGCCGCAAGCAGTGCATTTGTCGACATCGATATAACGTGGCTTCTTCTTTATCGTAACCTTAAAATTGCCAACATAGCCATCTATGCCAGTAACTTCTGAATACGTGAGTAATTTTATATTTGGATGTCTGGCTGCCAAAACCATCTTTGGTGTTAAAATGCATTGCGAACAATCCAAGGTGGGAAAAGTCTCACTTAGTTGAGCCATTCTTCCTCCAATGCTCGGCTCCTTTTCAACGAGAATAACTTCATAACCAGCATCTGCAATATCTAGCGATGCCTGAATTCCTGCGATACCACCTCCAATGACCAAAGCCTTTTTCTCCACATCTATTTTTATTGGTTCAAGCTCATCATTGCCTCTCACCTTTTCCACAAGTGCTTTTGTTATCTTTATTGCTTTTTCTGTTGCATCCTTGCTTTCATGAACCCATGAGCATTGCTCCCTTATATTTGCAATCTCCACTTTATATGGATTTATTAAATCGCGGGTAGCATTTCTGAATGTTTCTTCATGCATGCTCGGTGAGCACGCTGCTATAACAACGCCATCGAGTTTATGCTCCTTTATCTTTTCCCTTATCAAATTTTGTCCTGGATCAGAGCACATGTAAGTGTAGGTGGTGGCGTAGACAACATCCTTTTCCTTGATCAGTTCTTCTGCAACTTTTTTTACATCAACTACGCCCGCAATGTTGAGACCGCAATGGCAAACAAATACGCCTATTCTTGCCATTTTTCGCCCTCCCTATACCCTATTTCGAGGGCTTTTTCATTCAGCTCCTTATACTTTGCAGGCACGGTTTCAAGGACAGCTTTTTTCATTGCCTCATATGAAACCACTTTTGTTACAGCTGTGAAAAAACCAAGCATGACGATATTCGCAACTATTCTTTTTCCAAGCTGCTCAGCGAGGCGAGTTGATTGAATCTTGGCAACCTTTCCAGCCCCGTTTTTTAAACGAACCAGATCGCTATCGATAATAAGCAAGCCATCGTCTTTGAGCAATGGGGCATTATTTTCATATCCAAGCTGACTCATGGCGACAAGGATATCGATGCTGGTGACATAAGGATAATCTATTTCCTCGCTGGCTATTATAACGTTGCTGCTCGCCGCCCCGCCCCTCGCTTCTGGCCCGTAAGATGGCGTGTAAACGGCATTTTTTCCATCATATAACACAGCTGCTTTGGCGGCGATGTTCCCCATCAAAATTATACCCTGCCCACCATAACCAGCAAATCTTATTTCCATCTTCATTTCTTCTTCACCTTCCTTTTTAATTCTTCGACGGCATCATTAAAAGTGGGCTTCTCGATATCAACAAATTTTCCAACTACGATTTCCTTGCCCATCTCAATGTTTGCTTCAGCCGGATCAATTCCATGCTTTATTACAGAATGCTCACGATAAAACCTCATCTCGTCTAAGGCGTCGGGCATCTTATTGCGCCTTCCAAATGTTGTTGGGCATGCCGCTATGACTTCAATGAAAGAAAAGCCCTTTTTATTCAACGCCTCTTTTATCGAATTTTTTAGCCTTACAGCATGCAGAACAGTCCATCTCGCCACATAAACGGCTCCCGCCGCATGAGCAACATGGCATAAATTGAATGGGTGCTCAATGTTTCCATATGGCGTTGTTGTTGTTCTTGCCCCCAATGGTGTAGTAGGCCCAAGTTGCCCGCCTGTCATTCCATAGTTGTAGTTGTTCACTCCTATTACTGTAATGTCTATATTTCGGCGGGCGGCATGTATGAAATGATTGCCTCCAATAGCAAATAAATCTCCGTCTCCACTTATAACAACAACTTTCATTTCTGGGTTGGCAAGTTTTAAGCCTGTTGCGAAAGGAATTGCTCTTCCATGTGTTGTATGGTATGAATCTGTGTTTATATAACCAGCTATCCTGCCTGTGCATCCTATGCCAGATACAACAGCAAGTTTGTCTAAATCAATTTTTAGCTCCTCAATTGCATGCAAAAAAGCATTCAAAACTATACCCAAACCGCAACCAGGACACCATATGTGAGGAATGCGATCTGCCCGCAAATATTTATCCATAGGATGCTGCGTTGCATTAATTTCCATTTTTCACCTCCTTTATTTTTTCATATATCTCAAATGGCTTATGTGGCTCGCCTCCAAATTTTGGAATGAGTTCAACACTTGTTTTTCCATGAACGCTTCTCTCAACTTCAAGCTTTACTTGCCCATAATTTATCTCGGCAACCAGTATTTTTTTAACACTATCCGCAATGTTATCAAAATATGGCTCTGGAAATGGCCATATTGTCTTAAGGCGGATCAAACCAGCCTTTATTCCGTGCCTTCTCGCCATTTTGACTGCCGCCTTCGCCGCCCTCGCGGTTATTCCAAAAGCCACGATGGCTATTTCAGCGTCTTCCATTCTGTATTCCTCTATATCCCTTATTTTTGGTTCATTTCTCCTTATTTTATCACATATATGGCGGACCATCCATTCCTGGACTTCTGGGGATGTCGTCATTGGGTAGCCTTTTTCATTGTGGGTTAGGCCAGTAACATGCACCCTGTAACCCATACCAGCTGTAGCCATTGGAGCTATGTCATTTATTGGCTTGAATGGCATGTATTCTTCAGGTGGCACATTCGGCTTAAGCCTTTCAACCACCTCTATCTCTTCCTTTGGAGGGACAACAACGCGTTCATACATGTGGGCAACGCATTCATCTGTGAGAAATATTACAGGAACACGATACAATTCTGCAAGATTGAAGGCACGTATAATCAAATCAAAACTTTCTTGAGGTGATGATGGCGATATAACAATTGTTTCATATTCTCCATGACTTCCCCATCTCGCCTGCATAACATCTCCCTGTCCAACCAGAGTAGGCATCCCCGTCGATGGCCCAGCACGCTGCACCTCGGCTATGACGAGAGGTGTTTCGGTTGCAGCAGCTAATCCAATGTTCTCCTGCATTAACGAAAAGCCTGGACCGCTTGTGCTGGTCATAGCTTTTGCTCCACCCCATGATGCTCCAATCAAAGCAGCTATTGAAGCAATCTCATCTTCCATTTGAATAAACACGCCGTCTTCTTGAGGCAGGCGCAATGCCATATACTCGGCTATATCGCTAGCGGGCGTAATGGGATAGCCTGCGAAGAAACGACAGCCCGCCGCTATGGCGCCTTCAGCAATCGCTATGGAGCCATTCCAGAATTTAACCTCCCCTTTATTTTTCATCTTCCTCCTCTCTCTCAACAAATATAGCAAAGTCGGGACAAATCATCTGGCAGAAGCCACAGCCCATGCATTTTTTGGTCTCCGTTTCAACAAGCTTCGGCGGATGATAACCTTTGGCATTGAATTCCTCTGATTGCTGTAAAACACCTTGAGGACAAAACTCGATGCAAAAGCCGCATTGCTTGCATCTATCCTTTATTATGTAAACCTTGCCATGCACCTTCTTCTCTTTTTCTTCAACCCAATAGGTCATATAATATAACAAAAAATCTTTTGATATATAAGATTTTTTAATATTCATGCAATTTATTTGCAAATAATGTAATTTTTTATCTAATTTTCTACCATTTTTATAATAAACTCAAGCAATTTTCGTATTTTTTAAATTTAGGCGATTTTGTTATCAAGCAGCACAAAGGTTATGGAGATATAAAACTATACAATTTTTCTATTTCTGGATTTACTTTTCCCCCTCTTATAGTAGAAAAAATGATATCCACCATTTCTGGCTTTTCCAAAAGATATTCTTCAT
>JAGGWA010000023.1 GCA_021157745.1 Thermoplasmata archaeon | reverse complement strand
CTATTTGGGCGATAACTATTTCGCCTATTTCTGTATCCATGTATATCTCCATTCTTTCATTTTTACTTGTATCTCCATATGCGGGCTTATGCTCTCCCTTTTTATAGATCATTTTCTCTATTTTTCCATCATATGGAGCAAGATTTACATGCATGTCGAATATGCTCATGAATATGGCTATCTCATTGCCTTTGACATACAAAACTTTTCCATCTGCTGGAGATATTATTCCATCGCCTGTTCTCCTTTCAACATCTCTAAAAAAGTAAAGAAAGAAAGATTGAACAATGGCAGCTATAAAGGCAAGAATAACAAAATTATTGTTGAAAATAGCTAAGATTGAGAAAATTATTAGGAAGGGCAAAGGACTCAAAGCTATCCCATAACAACCTTTCGCTATCATCTTAAAAATAACCTTTCTATTGGCCCACGCCTTTTATACAATTCTGTTATCTTCACTATTCTATCATATAACTCCGGCAACAAATCGAAAACATAGTATGCTATTATTATTAAAGCGAGCAGCGACCCTGTTTTTCCAACGACGTTGTGCATGAAAGAAAAAGAATAGCCAAGCTTCTCCACACCATATATAACGCCTGCATTTCTTATGAGATTTAGGACATATATTGTTGGAACAGTTGCCAAAAAAGCCTTGAGCCGTCTATTTAAATCAACGCCTTTCAAAGCCATGAATACACCAATGAATACTGCCATCGACTGCAATCCAGTGCATGCCAGAACGAGGCTTACACTATACACGCCATTGAAATAAACGGGAACCTGAATGTTTATCATCCCGCTTGGCTCGCCAACGGTGACGCTGTATCCAAATATGCGGAGGAGCCAGGCGCTCTGGGTGGCGACAAGCTTTATCAGAGAGCCAGCCAGCCATGGAATTTTTTGAGTCGTGAAATATATCAGGCTGGCATAAAATGTTGAGCCTGCGAGAAAATCAAGGCTTTCCACATCTTCATTTCTTTTATAGCTCAGGTATTCATGATATGAAATGTAGGAAAGGAAATATACGCCTAAGATGCAAAAAACAGCATTGAAAACATCACCTTCTTCCTTATAATATAAATATTCTGGTTGCAGAGCCCAGTATAGGGCAAAGATAAGCCATGCAATGAAAAGATAAAAATGTTTTTTTGTGCCTTTTGAAAAATATCCGTAGGCAAAGATGAGTAATGAGACAAACAACAATGGGGTTGTGGCAGTGCTAAATTTAACGAAGTCATATATCTCCCAGAATAGAAAATGTCCAATGAGCATTGCCAGAGTTGGCAATCCAAAGAAGAATAAAGCATGCTTCATTTTAGCTCTTCCATAAGCTCTTCTATTTTTAACTCAGCTTCCTCAAGCTTTCTTTTGCATATCTTGAACAGCCTTACGCCTTCCTCAAATTTCTTTATTGTTTCATCCAAGCCTAAGCTCTCTTTTTCAAGCTCCTCAACTATCTTTTCAAGCCTTTCCAAAGCTTCCTCAAACTTTATTTCTTCTTCTCCTTCACCTTGCATTTTACCTCTCCATCTCTAACTATAATGCGTAAGCTATCTCCAACTTCTACATCATCAACGCTTTTAAATAATTCTCCATTTTCCAGCAATGCTATTGAATAACCCTTTTCAAGAATTTTATATGGATTAGAGGAATTCAATTTTTCTTCTATTATCGCAAAATGATTTTTCAGCCTCTCCACTCGAGCTTTCCAAAAATCTTTCAGCTGCTCGCCCAATCTTGCACATTCGTCAATTTTATCAGATATCAGTTCATATGGATATTTAAATACGCTGCTGCTCGCGACAATCTGCAGAAGATTGCTCACTCGCTTCCTTTCGGAATCCATTGCTTTGGCCAATCTCCTCGCCATATTCATAATATTCCTCTCAATGTCTCTTCTATCCGGCACAGCAAGCTCCGCCGCCGCGCTTGGCGTCGCCGCCCTGGCATCTGCAACGAAATCTGAGATTGTGAAATCTGTTTCATGGCCAACAGCAGAGATAACTGGAATGTGCGAGGAGAATATTGCTCTCGCAACTTTTTCGGTATTGAAAGGCCAGAGGTCCTCCCAAGAGCCGCCGCCTCTTCCCACTATTATAACATCTGCCCTCCCATCTTCATTTAGCTTTTTTATTGCATTTGCTATTTCATTGCTTGCCTCCTCACCCTGAACTCTTACGGGAGCAAGGAGAATCTTAACTGGGAAGCGACGTTTTATTACATTTATTATATCTCTTATGGCAGCGCCATTTGGAGATGTTACAACTCCCACGATGCGAGGTATTTTTGGCAGCTTCTTTTTATACCTTTCATCGAACAGTCCTTCTTTCCTCAATTTTTCTTTTATTTCAATGAATTTTAGGAAAAGCTCTCCGACGCCTCCTATCTTTATGTCCTTTACATACATCTGGTATATTCCTTTCTTTTCATATACACGGACATCTCCTTTTAAAATAACCTTCATACCATTTTTAAGGCTATAAGGCAATGAAGGAGAAAACATGACACATCTCAAAACAGCATTTTCATCTTTTAAATAAAAGAAGTAATGACCTATAGCTTCTCTGAAATTCGAGATCTCGCCTTCCACCCATACATCTTTTATGTTTGCATCTTCTATAGTCTTTTTAATGTATTCAGTAATCTCTCCAACAGTGTATATTTTTTTCAGCATTCTCCTTTCCTTACAAAAGGTGGCTTAATCATCTTTGCCTTAATCTTTTTCCTTCCTTCAATTTCAACAGTGTTGCCAACTTCAATAAATTCTTTTTTAACAAAGGCCATTGCAATTCCTTTTTTCAGGCAAGGAGAATAACCTCCAGAGCTTACAACTCCAATTTTCTCTCCATCTTTGATTACACTATTTCCATGCCTTGGTATGCCTGCATCGACGCATTCCAGATACGCAAGCTTTTCTTCTATCCTGTCTTTTGCTTTCATCAAAGCATCTTTTCCAATGAAATCGTGTTCCCAATCAATTGTCCATTCCAGGCCAACCTCATAGGGATTCCTTCCTCCTTCAAATTCATTGCCGGCAAGCATAAAACATTTTTCAAGGCGCAGGCTATCTCTCGCTCCCAAGCCAGCAGGCATTATGTTGTATTTCTTTCCTTTTTCCAGTGCTTCCTCAAAAATTTTTACAGCTTCTTCAGCAGGATTAATGTAAAGTTCATAGCCTTTCTCTCCTGTATACCCGCTTCTTGAAACGATTATTCTTGCATCGCTCTCAATCTTCATTTTATCTCCTATCTCGGCGGTTTCAAAAAATTTTAATGCATTGACATCGAAACTCGTTAGCTCATTCAGCACCTCTGCAGAATATTTCCCTTGTATTGCAATTATGGAATATTCATTTGTTACATCTGTTGCTTCAATTCCATTTTCTTCAAACCATCCCATTATTTTTTCATGCATTCCTGCATTTGGGATGAAAAGAAAGCCATCTTTCAAATGGAAGAATACTTCATCATCTATTATATTTCCCTTTTCATCCAGCAAAAGAGTATAATTCCCTTGTCCTTCTCCAATTTTCCTTGCATCTCCAACAATAACACGGTTTATTTCTTCCTCGCTGCTCTTAACAAAAATTTTTCCCATGTGGCTTACATCGAATATGCCGACATTATGGCGTACATTCAAATGCTCTTCCTGTATGGAAGTATATTTTAAGGGCATTTCATATCCCATAAAATTTGTGAATGTTGCTCCAAGCTTCTTATGCAAATCATATAAAGCTGTTTTCATGAGTGTAAAAGATATTTGCCTTAATAAATTATGTGCTCTCGATATAAGCTCTTATTATTGTAACATTCTCCATTATATCTTGTGTGGGCCAGTTTTGCATTCCATGGAATGTTGTGGTGTGCGATGGATCAAAATTGTTTATGGCTTCAACAACATCCATTCCTTCGATAACTTTTCCAAATACAGCATATTGCCCATCTAACTCATGATGTGCTCCAACGCAAATATAAAATTGGCTTGTCGCGCTATTTGGATCACTTGTTCTCGCCATGCCTACGGCGCCATCATCATGCTTCAATTTTTCGTTTATTTCAAGTTTTATTGGAGGATATGGACTTGCTTTGTAGCTTCCGTCTGGATAGAAAGCTCCAGCTTGAATAACGAAGCCATGTACGATGCGATGGAAAATCAAGCCGTTATAAAAACCATCATTAACGAGTTTTTTGAAGTTTGATGTCGTTACAGGAGCTTCTTTGTCATAAAGCTTTATCTTTATCTTTCCCATTCCTGTTTCCAGAACAACGATTGTATTTTTCTGGCTATGAGAAATGCACCCGCTCATCAATAAAGCTGTAATCACTAAAGCAAGCATTGCATTCTTCATTTTATCCTCTCTTCAATCCATTTTACGATAGCATTTCTTTCTATCCTTATTTGCTCTGTTGTATCTCTAAATCTTATGGTAACTGTATCATCATCTTTTGTTTGGTAATCGACTGTTATACAAAATGGTGTTCCAATTTCATCCATCCTAGCATATCTCCTACCTATGCTTCCCTTTTCATCATAAAATGCCATTATTCTGTTTTTTCTCAGTTCCGCTTCAATTTCTTTTGCAATCTCTGGCAGTCCATCTTTTGCCACAAGTGGGAAAACACCGGCCTTTATGGCAGCTATTGAAGGAGGAATAGAAAGAACAACATAATTTTCTCCCTCCTTTTTCATCTCCTTGTAATTGTGCTCTAAGACCGCATAAAATATCCTATCTATTCCATAAGAGGGTTCTATAACATGTGGAATGTATTTCTCCTGCTCCTCCACCTCCTCCACTTCAAAGAATTGTTCATCGAGCTCAATCTTTTCTCCGTCCAATTCGATTTCAACTTTTCCATTCTTAACAACGCCTTTTTCCAGCGATTCTTTAACCTTCATGGCTTTTGCTTTAAACTCCTTTCCAATTTTATCCATTTTTGGCTTTATTTTCTTTCTTTTCACTTTTTTCTCGCCACTCGCATACATATTTACGCCAGTAGCCTTCATGTGAGCCATTAAATCGTGAGCTGCTCTATCAGCTATGCCAACGCATTCAACCCATCCAAATCGCTGCATGAAAATTTCAGCATCCCAGCAATCGTTGGCGTAGTGGGCGAGCTCATCTTTCTCATGCTGTCTGAACCTTATTTTATTTTCATCTATTCCAACTTTGGTTAAAAATTCATGGGTCAATGCCATGTAATAAGCGAGTGCCTCATTTCCTATTATGCCACGCTTTACAGCTTCCTCAAGTCTCATCTCCATTTCATCCATTCCAGCTGGAAGGAGGCGAAGCTTTCTATCTTTATATTCCTCAAAATTCTCATGCCTTTTATTTTCAGGATGGAAAAATATCTCGGCTTCAGCCATTGAAAACTCTCTCAAACGAAGAACACCCTGACGGGGAGAAACCTCATTTCTGAATCCTTTGCCAATTTGAACGACCCCAAATGGAATTTTTTTGCGGAAGAATTCATAAAGGAATGGAAAATCAACGAAAATGCCCTGCGCCGTCTCGGGGCGCAAAAACGCCTTATCCTTCTTTTTCGCTCCTATGTATGTTTCAAACATGAGATTCATTTCTCCATGCTCAACATCGCCACCACATATTGGGCATTTCCCATCTTTTAGCTCTTCCACCTTGAAGCTTCTTCCGCATTTTTTGCATGTCGCTATCTTATCTATGAACTCATCAACGTGGCCAGATGCCTTTAAAACATCATATGGTGTTATTGATGGCGTGGAAATTTCATAAAATCTTTCTTTTATGATGTAAAAGTTCCGCCATTCATTTTCAATGTTGTTTTTCATAATGCTTCCTATTGGCCCATAATCATAAAATCCAGCCTCTCCGCCATATATGGCGTATGATTTGTACAGGATGCCTCGCCTTCTGGCAAGAGCCATTATCTTTTCATACACGTCCATGCAATCACAGCAATGCCTTCATCAAATCAGTATCGTATATCATCCCCATAATTTCATTATTTTCATCAGTTACTGGCATCTGGTCAATGCCTTTTTCTATCATTTTCCTTGCAACCTCTCCTATTTTTTCGCGCTTGTAAACCGTTATAACATTCCTTATCATAACCTCCCTTACAGGAACCTCTGGCAACTCTATTTTCGAGGTTTCATAATAGAGTCGCATGATGTCTCGTATACCTTCCCATGTCCATAAATCTTCGTCTTCTCCCAAACCAATGGACGAGGTATCGACTCGCTCCCTAACCAGAGAAAAATTGAATAAATCGCCATCTGTAACGATTCCAACAAGTTTGCCGTCGCTTCCCAAAACTGGCAATGCTGACATATCTGTTATTCGGAATATTTTCATGACGACAGGCAATGGTGTTTCCTCATAAATGGGAACGAAAGGTGACTCAATGTAATCCTCAACCTTATCACCATCGAGCCTTGAAATAAGCTTTAATATGTCTCGCGGAGATATCACGCCAACAAGCTCATCCTTTCTCACAACAGGAATCCCGTGTATCTTCTTTTCATAAAATATTTTTGCTGCTGTCCTGACGCTTGCATTTGGAGATATTGTTATTGGCTCCTTGTTCATGAGTATGGCAAGCTGATTCTCTTCAGGATTTCTAAAAATATCTTTTCTTGTAACGATGCCAGCAAACTTTTTTGTTCCAGCCTTCACGACTGCTAAGCCCGATACCTCATGCTTGGCAAAGAGATGCAGCACATCCTCACGCCTGCCCGGCACCTCCGCCACAGGCGGATTCCTGTCCATCACATCTTTTACTTTAAGCTTCTTCATATTCTCTCCAACATGAATTGGCTTGCTTTTTTAAACTTTTCATTCCTCATTTTTAAACTTTTTAAAAATTTTTTTAAGTTTGCGTAATTAAGATTATGAAAGTTGCACTGGTGAATCCCTCTTATTTTGATCCTTTTTCGATGGAGAATGTTGGAATCGTTGAAAGCATGGCAAGGAGATTGCCTCCTCTCTCCTTAATGTATGTTTCATCCATTCTGAAGGAAAATGGGCATGATTGCATCATCATAGATGGAGTTGGGGAAAGATTGTCAAAAAGGAAGATAGTGAGGAGAATAGAGGAATATGGGGCAGATATTATAGGATTCTCTGTTATTGCTCCTTCCCGCAAGCTATTCAAGTTCATGGAATATGTTAAGAGAAAAACTGGAAAGCCAATAATCGTAGGGGGTCATATCCTGCTGTATTATCCAGAAGCAATATTGTCTAATCAATTTATTGACTATGCCATCATTGGTTCTGCTCTTCATTCTTTGCCTAAATTGCTGGAAGCTCTGGAATATGGAGATGGAATTGATGAAATAGAAGGGGTTGGATTTAAAAAAGAAGGAAAGATAATAATAAATTATCCTAAGGATATAAGAAAAAAGCTTGAAGAACTGCCTATTCCGGATAGAGATGCCATAAATAATGCTTTATATTTTTCAGTTGTTTCGACAGCAAAGCCATACACAATAATGGTTACGTCTTCAGGTTGCATATACAAATGCTCTTTCTGTCCCATGGGGCGGCTTCCATATGAAGAAAGAAGGATAGAGGATGTTGTGAGGGAAATAAAAGATTGTGTTGAGAAATACGGTATAAAAGAAATAGATATACAGGATGAAAATTTTTTGTTTAATAAAGAAAGGACTCTTCGGTTAATAAAAGAAATTTCAAAGATGAAATTGAATGTTAGATTTTCATGCAGGGCAAGAGTTGATAGCGTGGATGAAGATATTTTGAAAGCTTTGAAAAAAGCTGGCTGCTGGTTGATAATGTATGGTATAGAATCTGGTAGCGAGGAGGCATTAAAAAGAGAGCATAAGGGAATAACGCATGAAAAGATAAAAAATGCAATTTTAGCCACAAAAAAGCATGGAATAAAGGTTCTTGGATTTTTTATAATAGGGAATGAAGGGGAAAATGAAGAAAGCATAAGAAAAACAATATGGCTTGCAAAAAATTTGCCCCTCGATTACGCACAATTCTTCCACATGGTTGTAAAGCCAGGAACAGAATTGTATGACGAAATTAAAGAAAAATTGGGTTATGATTACTTTGATTTGTTTTTAAGAGGGAAAATAAAAAAGAAAGAATTAAACATTCCATGGACAAATTTGGATAACAGAAAGCTCAAATTCTGGGTTTTTATCGCCTATCTATCTTTCTATATGAGAAGAAAGCATGTTGGAACATTGCTAAGGTTATTCATAAACTCATTCTTTTATTAAAGGCAGGATATCCTTAAATTTTGGGTGATTTGCATCTTTCATCACGCTATATATCACCATCTCGCTGCTCGTTAATTTTATTCCTTCCTGTTTCATTCTTTCTATTGCAATTTTCTTTTGCTCCTCGTCTCTTGAGCCTGTGCAATCTATGGCTACTTCAACATCATATCCGGCTTTTTTCATATCCATGGCAGTTTGAATAACGCATATGTGAGTTTCTATCCCAGTGATGATAACGCCATTGCTTCCAATCTTCTCCACTTCCTCCACAAATTTTTCCTCTCGCCAGCATGAAAAAGAGCTTTTTTCTATTGCATCTTTTCCAAATATTGTTTCTCCAAGATTAATCTGCTTCGTATATATTATTGGCATACCAAATATTTCGAAAGCTTTTATCAGCTTTCGAGTGTTTTTAAGCACTTTTTCAATTCCTTTTATATGCTTTGCAATCCTTTCCTGAAAATCTATTACAACAAGTAGCATGCAATCATATCAGAAATTCCTTAAATACTTTTTTTGGATTGCTTGAAACCATCTTTATTGCTTCTTTTTCATCTATTTCAAAATTCTTTATGGTATATTTTAGCTCTTCCATTATATCTGGCTCAACAATCATTGCATTATCCGTCCCGAGCATGATGGTGGCATTGTATTTCATGAGTAATTCTATTTTGGGACGCAATCCGAAAAATGCGTTGGAACGTGGACATACAACAATTGGAATGCCTTCTTCAGCAACTTTTTCAATGTCTTTTTCGCTTGCCATGCATAAATGCACGACAAAACTTGGCTCTAATTTTAGCACTTCATCTATGTTTTCTCTTTTTGCCTCGCTCACATGCAATGCAAAAATTTTTTTCTTTTTATGAACATGCTCCGCAATTTTTTCAATGTCCTCATTCCAGTCTGATATGCTGCTCAGTCCTATTCCATGAGATATGGAAAGAATGGAATCCACCTCATTTTCATCATATTTCATTTCTTTTGGTCTGCCAAGAATGATCGCCTTTATTCTTCTTCCATCCAAGGCTTTTTTGAGCAGATTTATTCCCTCTATTCCGCCTTCCCTAAAATCAACAAATGCATTTGTCCCAACTTTTTCCATTAAATCTATTGCTTTTTTCATCCCATTTATTATTTTCTCCTTGCTCGCTTTTTCCAGCATCCTGTGCTTGTATCCATAGACGGGAGCCACAAGCTCCTCCACACTATACTTTTTTTCTGGAAGATTTATAAAAGCATCACCAATGTGAGTATGGCTATTTATTAGGAAGAGTGATTTTAAATAATGTTCCTCCATTTTTCGCATCACTTACCTCTATTTTTCCTTTATGTTCCTCAACAATTTTTTTTGCAAGATACAAGCCCAAGCCTGAGCCACTGCTTTCCTTTCCTTTTGCCCCCATTTCAAAGAGCTTATCCTTTATTTCATCCGGTATTCCAACTCCGTTGTCCTCGATAAATATTTTTATCTCATCATTGCTTTCCATCCAAACTTTTATCTGGCTGGCTTTGGAATGGACAATGGCATTCCATATTATGTTTGATATTGCTTCCTTGAGGAAATCGTTTGCATATATCTTTACATCCTTTCCATTGTATATTGCCTTTATGTCTCTATCTTTCAATTCCTTTTCATATTCATGCATTATTTTTTCTATCATTTCTCCCATGTTAATGACTCGCCTTTCCTTTGCTTTGAGTTTACTCAGTTTTCTAACATTCTCTATCAGTTCCATGGCTGATTTCGCAGCATTCAATGCAAGCTCAGCCATTTCTTTTGTCTCTCCTTCTGCTTCTTCACAGATTATATCGAGATAGCCATATATTATCTGCAATTTGTTTGCTATATCATGGCGAAGCAAGGAATTATAAAATTCAGATTCTCTTATTGCTTTCTTCAATTCTGTTATGTCATGTATTATTCCATCTATGTATTCTTTGTCTCCCTCCTTAACAAGTATTGCAAATTCATTTCCAATTATTATTTTTCCATCCTTCCTTACGTATTCAACCTCATAATTTTTAACAAATCCTTTCTCCTTTACCTCCTTTATGAAATTCTCTCTCATCTCAGGGTTTTTGTACAGGCATGATAAATCCATTTTTTTAAGTTCTTCCTCACTATATCCAAAAAGTTTTTCAAGAGAAGGATTTACTTCAAGAAGTTTTCCATTGATATCTATCCTGTAAATTCCTTCGACAGCGTTTTCAAATATGCTCCTGTATTTTCTTTCCGATGCCGCCAGCTTCTCCTTATATTCAACATTTTTTATCGCCGCCGCCACCATGCTGGCAAAGATTTCGAGAATGGTTATGTCATCTTTATTGAAGGCGTCATATTCGGCGCTCTCAACATTTATTATCCCCAGGACTTCGTTTCCAAATTTTATTGGGACGGCTAACTCGCTCCTTGTGCTGGGATTGCTCTCTATATATCTTTCATCCTTTGTCACATCCGGAGAATAGATTGTTTTCTTTTCATTGAAACTTGCAACTGTGATCCCTTTTCCATCAAGCTTTAGGGGTGAGTTCGGCTTTTTTATTCCATATGTCCTTACTGCAACAAGCTCATTTCCCTTTTTCATCAAAATTGCAAAACTATTCAGCTTGAGAATTTTTTTCAATGCTTCCTCTACCATATCATATATATCATCGAGAGAATTTGCCAACGTGAGTTTAGATGAAAGCTGATACAGCGAGATAATCTTTAACATGCTTTTCAATTCTAAAAAAGAAACCATAAATAAATTTTGTGAAAGTGTTTGTTAAGATAAATCATTCGAAGACCAAAAGCATTCAAACCCTAAAATTTTAAAAAGAAAAGAGCATTTAGTGGCGTGAAGGAAATAAAATATACCACTGTAAGTGAGATAGCTGGCCCATTGATGGTCGTTGAAGGCGTAAAAGAAGTTGGATATGGTGAAATAGTTAAAATTGTTGAATCAAGTGGAAAAGAAAGACTTGGGCAGGTTTTGGAGGCAGGAGAGGGAAAAGCTGTTGTGCAGGTTTTTGAAGGGACTCGCGGTTTAGATACGAAAAATACGAGCGTTATATTCACGGGCAAACCAATGGAAATTGGAGTAAGCGAGGAAATGCTTGGGCGTGTATTCGATGGAATGGCTCGCCCCATAGATGGCTCACCTGCTCCTATACCGGAGGAAATAAGGAATGTGAATGGCTTTCCTATCAATCCTTCTGCAAGAGAATATCCTCGCGATCCAATTCAAACTGGCATCTCAACCATAGATGGAATGAATACCCTCGTTAGGGGACAAAAGCTTCCGATCTTCAGCGGCGCTGGCTTGCCTCACAATGAGCTTGCTGCTCAAATTGCGAGACAGGCTAAGGTTACGGGGCAGGAAGAGTTTGCTGTTATATTCGCTGCCATGGGGATAACGGCAGAGGAAGCAGACTTTTTCATGAAGGATTTTGAGGAAACAGGAGCTATTGAAAGAAGCATTTTGTTCCTCAATCTTGCCAATGATCCTGCTATCGAGCGTTTAATCACACCGAGGGTTGCTTTGACTACTGCTGAATACCTTGCTTTTGAAAAAGGAATGCATATCCTTATCATACTGACTGATATGACAAATTATGCTGAAGCGTTGCGAGAAATTTCAGCTGCTCGTGAGGAAGTGCCAGGAAGGCGCGGTTATCCTGGATACATGTATACTGACTTGGCTCAAATATATGAAAGGGCTGGAAGAATACAAGGAAAAGAAGGAAGCATAACACAAATTCCAATATTGACGATGCCAGATGATGATATAACTCATCCAATTCCTGATTTGACTGGATATATAACGGAAGGGCAAATTGTTCTTTCCCGCGAACTCCACAACAAAGGAATATATCCACCTATAGCGGTTCTTCCATCCTTGTCGCGTCTCATGGCAGAAGGCATTGGCGAGGGCAGAACAAGAGAAGACCATCATCAGCTTTCAAATCAGCTTTACGCTGCATATGCAGAAGGATGCGATTTGCGCGATTTGGTAGCAGTCGTAGGCGAAGAAGCTTTGACAGAAAGAGACAAAAGATACCTTGAATTTGCAGATGAATTTGAGAATAAATTTGTGAGGCAGGGGAGAAATGAAGACAGAACTTTTGAAGAAACTCTCGATTTAGGATGGAAACTTCTTTCAATGCTTCCGAAAACAGAGCTTAAAAAGATTGATGAGAAATACATAAACAAATATTACAAGGGATGAAATGGCGAAGGAAATACTGGAAGGAGTAAATCCAACAAGAATGGAATTGTTGCAGATAAGAAAAAGAAGAGCTTTAGCTGTAAAGGGGCATGAATTACTTTCCCAAAAAAGAGACGCTTTGGTGAATTCCTTTTTTGAAATAATAAAGGAAAGGAAAGAGAAAAGGAAGGAAATGGAAGAAGCTTTGAGAGAAGCACATGAAAAGCTTATCGAGGCTGAAATGCTCATTGGAGAGGGAAAAGTCAGGAGCATAGCAGAAAGAATTGCGAGGGAAAGAGAAGTGAACTCTAGTAAGAAAAACATAATGGGTGTTTCTATAGAAGAATTTGAGCTGCAAGATGGTGAGGAGCCAAGATATGGATTTCTTACAACAAATTCTTCTTTTGATGATGCTGTTAGAAAAGCAAGATATGCAATGGAAAAAATAATTGAGGTTGCTTCCATAGAATCTAGCATTCAGAGACTCGGAAAAGAAATTGAAAAGACGAAGAGGCGTGTCAACGCCTTGGAGCATATTTTCATCCCTCGCATAGTGGCGACGATTTCATATATTGAAAGGCAGCTTGAAGAGAGGGAGAGAGAAGATTTTTTCAGAAGGAAAAGGATAAAGGCATTGATGAAAAAGCATGAAGATTGAAGATGACGAATTGCTTGGCGAGTTTTTTGACACCCCAGAAAAGAAAGCAAGATGGTTGAGGAGAGTAACATTGCTTTACATCATATGGATAATTTTTGTTATTCTTGGCATTGCAGCAGCTCTTCTCTATTGGCTTATCTGAAAAATATCGAAGGATTTAAATTCTCATTAGATATATAGGAGAGGAGAGGATAAAATGGCGTATAAATATAAGAGCTCGAAGGGGAAAGAATATACCCTCTACACAAGAGATGTAAAATTGAAGGGAGGGAAGGTGCAAACGATATACTTCTTTAGCGCAAGAAAACCAAAAAGTGGGAAGCCAGTGGACAAGCTTCCAAGAGGCTACGAGGTAGTGGAGAACGAGAGAACTGGTCTCCCATTCTTAAGGAAAAAGAAGTAATCTCATCCCTTTTTTATTTTTTATTCTTGTGCTGTAAGAGCTTCCAGAGCACTCATTATATTCCATATAGCTGTCCTGCCATGTATGGGAACATTTGGATCATTCACCAGCTCGTCCAGTATTGACATAACAGATGCAACTCTAACATCAAGTGATTCATTTTCATTCATCAATATCTCTCTTGCTTCTCTCGCTCCCCTTCTTATATTTCTCGGAACAGATATGTCTTCAGATAGCTCATGCAACATCATACCAATCTTCTTCAAGTCTTCCTCCTTCACCATCTTATCACCTAAAAAACCTTTGATAGTAATGCTTTTTAAGAATAAAAATTTTTCCTATACACTTTTCTCTCCCATTTCAAATGCTTTTATATTTATTTCCGCATGCTTGTGAAGCAGTTCTTTTATTGCTTCTATTATGCTCTCTCTTTTTATTGGCAACACTTCCAAGGAATGCAATGCCCCGAGCATAACAACATTTTTTGTTAAAATGTTTCCAGCTTTCCTCGCTATTTCATTTGCATCTATTTTAATGAGTTTGCAATGCTTCTCTATTTCCCCAAAAATCTCTTCCAGGGTTGGATATCTTCCAATTCCAATACTTGTCAAAGGAGGATATATTGGATTTATATCTGTGATAACGAGCCCATCTTTTGATATGGCTTCGATATTCCTTAAAGCCTCCAAAGGCTCCAAGGCGACGATTGCTTTTGCTGTGCCCGGTGGAATTATCGGCGAGAGCACGTCTCCAATGCGGACGGCGCATTTTACATCGCCTCCCCGCTGCGCCATTCCGTGCAATTCAGACATTACAACATTGTAACCATCTTTTAAGGCGGCATTCGCCACTATGCTCGCAGCTGTGATAACGCCCTGCCCGCCGACGCCTGCGAAAAGTATGCTCGTCTTCATTTTTCCACCTCCTTCTTTCTTCTTATTGCACCTTCTGGACAGACCTGCACGCAGAAACCACAGCCAGTGCAGAGAGCATCGTTTATCTTTATTTTGTCTCCATCTCTGTAGAATGCAGGGCATGCGAAATTGTTTATGCATTCATTGCAGCCTGTGCATTTTTCCTGAACAACTTCAAATGTTATCCGCTTCCTCCTCCTTTTTAAATCAAGGAGAATGCATGGAGCTTTTGCCACAACAACAGACAGGCCATCATATTCCAGAGCTCTTTTAAAAGCTTCCATCGTTGCTTTTAAATTGTAAGGGTTCACAACTTCAACATGCTTCACTCCCATTCCTTTGACCAAAGAAGCTATATCTATGGGTGTTGCTTCCTTTCCCATTCCATCTATATTGTTGCCAGGATGTGGCTGATGCCCTGTCATTGCAGTTGTGCTATTGTCAAGTATAGCTATCGTAAAATTATGATTGTGATGCAAAGCATTGATCAAAGCTGGCAATCCAGCATGGAAGAATGTTGAGTCGCCAATAAAAGATATAACTTTCTTTCCCGTCGCCATAGCAAAGCCGCCACCGCTTCCAACACTTGAGCCCATGCATAGCAAAAAGTCTGCTGTTTTATATGGCGGAAGCAATCCGAGAGTGTAGCATCCTATATCAGTAGGATATATTGTATCTGGAGGCGCAACCTGCTTAACAGCATAGTATGTTGCCCTATGAGGACAGCCCGGACACAGTATAGGGGGGCGGGGAGTTACTTTTGCTTTTATCTTTGCCTCCTCAATTTCATAATTCATTCCCAAAAATTTTGCTATCGTTGGATATACTATGGCAGGGGTATATTCATATATTCTGCTGAATTTTCCGTATCCTTTTCCATATATTTTTACATCAATGTCGTTTTCATAAGCAATTT
>JAGGWA010000072.1 GCA_021157745.1 Thermoplasmata archaeon | reverse complement strand
TGATAAGCTCGGTAATCGCGAGAACTGGGGAAAAGCTAAGGCAAGATGCCATGTTTCTTATCCCTGGGATGTGAATCAGGATGGTGTTGTAGATATAATGGACATATACCAAGTTGTTTTGCACTGGATGGAAACGCCAGAAAGCGAGACATGGTATGAAAGGGCGGACGTCAACGGCGATGACATCGTAAACATAATGGATTTGATAGCCATTGCCCAACACTGGTCGGGATAATTTTCCTTCCATTATATTTTATTTTTTTATGGAGTAATAGTTTCATAATTGACCGAAGATTTTATATATTGCAATCCAATATACTGTTTGGAGGCGAAAAATGAAAGGAAAAAACGATTTAGGAAGGGTGTTGCTATCTGTTGTGATAGCAACGATAATGATAGTGCCAGTGGGACTGGCTTATGCAGCAACTAACAATGGAAACAGTGATAATAACGACAAAATAATAGACAAACCATCTGTAATAAAGACAATAGATATAAGCGATAATACAACACCACCATATGATTGGTCAAATCCATGGCAACCTAATGAGGACAATAGATATGATGGAACAAATGAAAGTGATCCATACCATGATGACAGGGTAAATAACAGGACCATTCCACCAGATGTGGATGTGACATATCTCAATATGCCGGATCCAACACGCCCACACGACACATCTGAAACAGATGTTGTTGCAACTGTAACAAACTGGGATGATGAGGCACATGAAGCAAAAATATTCTTACAGGTATACAAGGAAATAAAACCAGATCCAGCCACACAATGGTGCGATGATATGGAATGTGCATATACACAATGGACAACTCTTGATGTTGATGGCGATGGTGACACATGGGCATTGAATGATGCAAGAGCTCATTCTGGCAGCTATAGCTGGCATTGCTCTCGTGTAAACAATGTTGGTTATGGTGGAAACGAGCAGGATTGGTTAATCAGCCCAGTAATAACAATACCAGACGATGTTTCAATGGCATGGTTGAATTTCTCAGCATGGGTACAGGGCGAGATGAATCAGTTCTATCCAGGCTATTATGAATTCACCGATTACTTGGAAGTTTATGTAAATGTTAGTGGAACAGGATGGCAACCATTGATTATAATAGGTGATACTGGTGGAGATTGGGCATATCCAGAACAATTGGGAACATATACACAGGCTTTGCCTTATGTAGCAGGAGATGAAGGGCTCGGTTTAGGATTGCCAGCTAGTGGTGGAGATACTGTGCAATTTGCTTTTGTATGGTATAGTGATCCAGCATACTGCTATGAAGGAGCATGGATAGATGATGTGTGCTTGCTTGTGCAGCATGGAAGCATGCAGCCATTGGTATGGCAGGAATACAAACCAGTAGCTGGAACAATACACTTGGAAGCATTCGGAACAAAGGGATTCCAGAAAGAAGTCAAATTCCATTTGCCATTCACACCAGAGAATGATACAACATACTTCTTCGAAGTATATTCAGAGCTTGTTGATGCAGAAGATGTAGATGGACACTATGACGCCAATGGAAGCTACAAGACAGATGCAAAGACAGGAGCGACATACTGGGATCCAGAAAATGGTGTCAATGAAAGCATATACTTTGGAATATGGCATGATGCAGCAGCTTTGGATGTTAGTGTGCAGCCAGAAGTAGAGCTTGAAAATTGTGCAGAAGAAACAACAGAAGTTCCAATAACAGTCGTTGTTAAGAACAATGGAACTGTTACAGAGACAATACCTGTTAGGGTAGCTGTTAGAGAGAGAATAAAGAAGACAATATTCTGGGATGATTTGGAGAGCGGAACACTTGATAATTGGGTAGGTGCTCACTTCACAGATGATAATGCACCAGACTTCTATTGGGGACTTTCAGATTGGGATCCACATAGCGGACAATATCACCTCTTCTGCGGAGACGCAAGAGGATTCTTGCATGAATGGATGCAGCAGGGTATATTCACAAATATAAATGATGATACTGGCTGGACACCAACAGGTGATGAGTTAGCTGTAATGTTCACATACTGGGCACAATGGAAGATGAATGCAGAAGGAAATCCGAACTTCCCAACGCCACCAACAGGGTGGATATGGAATCAGGATTATGATAAATGGGCACCAATACTTGAAGATCCAGTAGCAAATGCAGGATTGGGAACATTCCCAAGCAGATACTTGGGTTATGTGGTTAGTGGACACAGCAATGATCAATATTATGGACCAACTTCACCAGGTTCATATATCAACCCATGGGATAATCCATCAACAAATCCATATGGATTGGGAAGCACATATTCAAAGAGCTTGTTTGAAATAGACATGCTTCCTACAATGAATTACTATTCTGGAGCTGGATATAACAACTTCGAATTTGGATGGGTTGTTAGCACAGATGAATCTGGATTACCAGATTTGACATATCCTGGTGACTTGTGGAGTGGTTTGAAGATCGACGATGTTGACATATATGCGTATTATCCAGGACCAGTAGTATGGACAAGCGATCCACAATATGTGACACTTGAACCAGGCGAGACTGCAACATTGCATTTCATCTGGAATGCAGACAGATATGGCGAATTCGTCATAGATGGTTACACAGAGCTTGAGGGAGACTGGAACACTGGAACAGAATGGGATAATGACCATGCATACAACACAACATATGTATATAGCATCGTCTACACTGATGATTTAGAAGATGAACATACATATGATAACTGGGCAAGCGAGGATAACACAATACATACACCAAGCCAGTATGCAACAATCGTTGACAACTGCAAAGTTGGAACATGTGCAGAAGATCACTACTGGTATATCGGTGAGGGAGATGGAACATATCCAGCAGGAGCGGATGTAATATTGCAGATGGTCAATCCAGATAGTGAGGATGGTTCATTTAATTTGACAGCATGCTGCTCTGCAAGCCTTGATTTCTGGTTATATGCAAATGCAGATGATGGATGGGATTATCTAACCATTGAGGTAAGCAATAACTCAGGCTTAGACTGGTATCTGCTTAGTGTGCCACCAGAGGATTGGCAATACTGGCATCCAGATCCAACATATGGTTATCAGGGATGGATGCATTATATAATTCCATTGTTCAACTGCACGGATCCGGCAACAGAAAATCTC
Source organism: Thermoplasmata archaeon (assembly GCA_021157745.1). Classification (GTDB taxonomy): domain Archaea; phylum Thermoplasmatota; class E2; order UBA202; family JdFR-43; genus JAGGXW01. The sequence goes on along the minus strand of JAGGWA010000072.1, from coordinate 11,069 downwards.
ACGGTATATACTGGATTTGATCCAATACTTGGATATCTCGGACCAGTCAACATGAGTGTAAGTGATTTGGACGATGTGCACTTCAGATTCCACTTCCTGTCTGATGCAAGCTGGAACCTTGAAGGAATATACATTGATGATGTATATCTCAATTGCTCAAGAAATGTTACAACATACTGGGATGGTGTAAGCCATAACTGGACATGGGTGCATACTGTATTGTTCTATGATGGTATGGAAGATGCTGAAGCTTCAGCAGAGAAATGGATAACATATGATGGCTCACCAGTTGGAGATCTCTGGCATCTCAGCGACCATAATCCACATAGCGGTACACACAAGTGGTGGTGCGCAGATGAGAAGAACTGGAGCAACTATAACAAACACCTTGGTCCAGATCTACTCGGATATGGATTGAATGCAATATACTATGACTCAGACCCAATGCATTATCGCAACAACATGGAAGATAACTTAACACTCACACTGGACACATCTGGATTGTATCATGCAGAATTCATATACTGGGAGAATTACTCATTTGCTGACGCTAACGACTATGGCATCGTGTATGTGAGCACAGATGGTGGAGCAACCTGGAGACAGGCCGGCGGAACAGCAAGCACAAACTCTGGAGGCTGGATAGAGCATACGATACAACTTGATCCATATCTGCCAAATGAGCAACTGCTCATAAGATTCTCATTTGTATCAAATGATACAGGAACAGATATAGGCTGGGAGATTGATGACATAAGCGTGAGAGCATGGCAGGATTGTGTTGCACCAACAACAACCGCAATACTTGATCCACCAGAGCCAGATGGATGCAATGGCTGGTACACAAGCCCAGTTACAGTAACGTTGGTAGCAAATGATAACCTCGAAGTTGATGCAACATATTATAGCATAGATGGCGGCTCCTGGCTCAAATACACAGCACCATTCACAATAAATGTTGATGGCGAACATACAATAAGCTATTACAGCGTTGATACTGTAGGAAACGTTGAAGATACACATACAATAAGCTTCAAGATAGATACAACAGCACCATCTGCAAGCATAACATATCCACAGGCCGGATACATATATCTCATGGGCAGACAATTGTTCAAGAATCCATTGGGTGGAACATTCATCATAGGCAAGATGACATTCCAGGCTGATGCAAGCGATGCAACAAGCGGTGTAAAGAATGTGCACTTTACAATTGGCGATGCTGAATACGATGACACAAGCGCACCATACGAAGTATTCTGGCACAACTTTGACTGGTTGCCAACCAAATACACAGTAACAGTAACAGCAACAGACAACGCATGCAATACAGGAGCAAGCGACAGCCTAGACTTCACACACTGGCTATAAAGCCACCCCTCTTTCCCTTTTTTAATATATATTGATAAAAATTAAATAGCGGTATTCTTTTTGGTTCCATGAAAACGAAAATATTGATTTTGTCGATAATAGTTCTTTTGGCGGTGTTTATTGCTGGTGCTTTTATTTTAAAGAGCCATAATAATGATCATACGAAGGCAAAAACTATTGTTATGGATGTGGGTGAATACCTAAACGATGGTATATATGAAAAAAATTATACTACACATGAATTTCATTTAGAATATCGCTCTTTAGATCCAGGGGATATACTTATTATAAAAGATAAAATCATCCAGAAACCGAAATATGGTTTTGATGATGTTACAAAAAGAAATGTTACGAGGCTTACTATAGGAGGAAATACAACGTGGCCCATTGTTATATATGTGGATAGAGATGTGACGAATAAATATAAAATGGGGGATTTAATAGAAATAAAATTGCACATAAAGCACTATGATTTTTATGAAGAATGGAACAATGCCACTTGGCATATATGGGGGGAATTTCCGAAAGAGGCCATAATTGATGGGAAATATAGTGGAGAAATCATAGTTCCTGCAAGTCAGGTAAAAAAGGTGGGTTAAATCTCCAAAAAGAGGGTTTAACAAAATTTTTATATCGTGATGCATTAAATAATTATGAAAGGGAAAAATATATTGGTGGGGGTTGTTATAGTATCGTTGTTGCTTCCTATTTTGCCGAATAATGCTGCGGATACAACACCACCTCAAATTAAAAATGTTAAAGCCACTCCGAATCCTGCTGTGCAGGGAGAATTTGTTACAATAGAATGTGTTGTTACAGACGATGTTGCAGTTAATGTTGTAAAAGTTTTCATAAAATATCCAGATAACTCAACTGCAAATTTAACAATGACGAAATCAAGCAATGGAAAATACAGAATAAAACAATTTTTTGATGTGGTGGGAACATATGTGTATCATATATGGGCAAATGATACGAGCGGGAATGCAAATAAGACCGCCAATAAAACATTTGTTGTGCAGCAAGATGATTATCCGCCACAAACATCTTATAGCCTATCTGGAGAGAAGGGAGAGAACAACTGGTATCTTGGAGATGTAAAGGTATCTCTCTACTCTTATGATAAAGGAATGGGTGTGAAATGCACATATTATAAGCTCGATGAATCCCCATGGCTTGAATATCACACATCATTCAATGTAATTGGAGAAGGAATCCATGACTTGTATTTCTATGCAGAAGATAATGTTGGAAATAAAGAAGATGTAAATCACATCCAGATAAAAATAGATGAAACCAAGCCGAGTACGCAATGTCAGCTTTCTGGATATAAAGGAAGCGATGGCTGGTATATAACGAATGTTACAGTAACATTGGTTGCAACAGATGCAACATCTGGAATAAATAAAACCTTTTATAAAATAAACAATGGAACATGGCATGAGTATACAGGGTCATTTGATATAACAGAAGATGGGGTGTACACGCTATATTATTATAGCACGGATAAAGCAGGAAACGAAGAGGAACAGAAAACAAAGACAATAAAAATCGATAAAGCGAAACCAACTGTCACAATAACAAAGCCAAAGATGGGATATCTTTACATAGAAGACAGGGAAATAATGCCAACTGTTTTGGGAAACACAATCATAATTGGAAAGATAACAATATATGTCGATGCTTCAAACCATGAATCTGGAATAAGCAAAGTGGAATTTTACATTGACAATATCTTGCAGGAAAGCGTTACACAGCAGCCATATGCATGGCAGTGGAATTATCTGGCCATAGGAACACATTTGATAAAGGTAATTGCATATGACAACGCCGGCAACTATGCCAGCGATGAAATTGTAGTAAAAATATTTAACATATGATGTTATTCAATTGATGAAACTAGTTCCAGACACATCAACACTCATAGATGGTAGAATAACAGAATTGGTTAAACAGGGAAAGATAGAGAAGGCAGATGTTATAATAGCCATTGCGAGTCTTGCTGAACTTGAGCATCAAGCCAACAATGGGAAAGAAACTGGTATAAATGGACTGAACGAAATTATTGAATTGCAAAATTTAAGCAAAGAAGGAAAAATAAATTTGCATTTTCTGGGAAATTATCCGAGCAAAGAGGATATAGATGCTCATAGAATAGATGCCATTATAAGGGATTTGGCTGAAGAAACGAGGGCAATGCTTGTAACTTCTGATAGAATACAGGCAATGGTTGCCAAGGCAAAGGGAATAAAAGTGCTTTATCTCCCACCATACCATGAAGAGGTACCATTGAAAATCCTTGATTATTTTGATGAAGAAACAATGAGTGTGCATTTACGCCAGGATTGCAAACCAATTGCAAAGAAAGGAAAGCCTGGTAACATTAAACTTATTGAAATAAGCAATAAAAAGATAGATGAGAAAGAGCTAAATGCGATGACCCATCAGATAATTGAGCATGCAAAAAGAGATCCAAATAGCTTTATAGAAATAGAAAGGAAAGGCGTGACAGTCATACAGCTTGGAAACATGAGGATAGTCATCGTAAGGCAACCATTTTCAGATAAATTTGAGATAACAGCAACCCGCCCCATAGTAAAGCTTGATATCGAAGCCTACAATCTTGATAAGGAGCTGATTTCTCGTCTCTCAGATTACAATAGGGGCATCCTCATATCGGGGCCGCCTGGCAGCGGCAAAACAACGTTTGCGCAGGCAGTAGCGGAGTATCTTTATGGCTTGGGTGCCGTCGTTAAAACAATGGAGCAGCCTCGCGATTTGCAGGTTAGGGATGAGATTTCGCAATATGCGCCTCTTGAGAAAAAAATGGAACTTACAGCGGATATATTGCTCCTTGTGCGTCCAGATTATGTTGTTTTCGATGAGGTTCGCAGAGGAAATGATTTCAAAATATATGCTGACATGCGACTCGCTGGAATTGGTTTGATAGGTGTTACACATGCAAATCGTGCTATCGATGCCATACAACGCTTGATTGGTAGAGTAGAACTTGGAGTCATTCCGCAGGTTGTTGACACTGTAATACACATAATAGGGGGAGAGATAAAAGAAGTGCTTGAGCTTGATTTTACTGTAAAGATCCCTTATGGAATGGAGGAAGCTGATCTGGCTCGCCCTGTCATTCTTGTCAAAGACTTCTTTACCAAAAAAACATTATACGAGATATACAGCTATGGAGAGCAAGTCGTCGTCATGCCAGTTGGAGAGGAGAGGGAAAAGGAAAATCCATTGAAAAGGCTCGCTGAAAAACAGTTACGCCACATTATAAAAAGCTATGTCGATGGAAGCGTGGATGTGAAAATAAACGATGGAACAGCTACAGTATATGTTGAAGAGGACGAAATACCTCATTTAATAGGCAAATGGGGCAAAACAATATCCAAGGTGGAGGCGGAGGCAGGCATAAAAATAAATGTGCAGCCTTTGATGGAATCTGCCATAACTCCGAATATTGCAAAAAGAAAGAAAGAAATTGTTTTAAAAGTGGGAAAAAAACATGCTGGAAAGGAAGCAAGCATAATCCTGAATGGCGAGGTTATTTTCTCTGGTAATGTTTCAAGCCAAGGAGAAATAAAAATAAAGAGGCAAAGCAAGGTTGCAAAAAAAATAATCGATGCCATAGCCTCCAATATATATCCGATTGTGAAAATAAAGTAGAGACAAATCGATAATTTTAAAATCCTGCCTTATATTCTATTTAATGGGAATAGAAGAAATAGTTGCAAGGTATGATAAAAAGAGCATTTCCATAGCAACAGCCTGTTCCCATTCAAGTTTGCAAATTTTCAATGGAGCAAGAAAGGAAGGATTGAAAAGTATAGGAATAGCATTTAAAGAAAAGCCGCTTTTTTATGATGCATTTCCTCTTGGCAGACCAGATGAGTTTTTTATTGTTGATGATTACAAAAAAATAAATGAAAATGCAGAATATTTTCATAGAAAGAATGCCATCATAATTCCTCATGGTTCATTTGTTGAATATCTTGGCGCAGAAAATTTTTTGAAGCTTAATATACCAACTTTCGGAAACAGAGCTGTTCTGGAATGGGAATCTGACAGGGAAAAGGAGCGTGAATGGCTCGAATCAGCTGGTTTAGATATGCCAGAGATCATTGAAGATCCAAAGGACATTGACAAGCCAGTGATAGTGAAATATTATGGGGCGAAAGGTGGAAAAGGATTCTTCATAGCAAAGGATTATAACGACTTCAAGAAAAAAATAGATGAAAGCAAGCCACACATAATACAGGAATTTTTAATTGGCACTCGTTACTACATTCATTATTTTTATTCTCCAATCAAAAAAGATGGTTACCGTGTTGGAAAAGGAAGTTTGCAGTTGCTATCGATAGATAGAAGAGATGAAACTAATATAGATGAAGCTCATCGCCTCGGCTCTATAACAGAGCTGGAAACAATGGGGATACAACCAACATTCATTGTTACAGGAAACATACCAATAGTTTTGCGTGAATCATTGCTCCCAAAAGTATTTGATATGGGGGCAAAAGTCGTCAAAAGATCCTATGAGCTCTTTGGTGGCATGATTGGTCCATTCTGCTTGGAAACAGTTGTAACGGAAAAATTGCAATTTAGAGTTTTTGAAATATCTGCTCGCATTGTTGCAGGAACAAATCTCTTCATTTCTGGAAGCCCTTACAGCGATTTGATCCAGCCTGGCTTGTCGACGGGGCAGCGTATAGCACAGGAAATTAAATATGCAGCCGAGCATGATATGCTGGAAGAAATAATAACATGATGCATTTGATACTGGCGGAAAGCGAACTCGAGCTAAATCCATGGAATAAAAGGGAGTTGCTCGATTCCAGCATACATCATAAAATCATGAGGAGAAAACATTTCTCAATGCGGCGCGGGCGCCCTGACATAGTTCATTTTTTTCTTGTGGTGGCGATGGAAAGCATTTTGAACAAGGCTGGATTGCTGCGGGTTTATATTCATACAAGAAACAATGAGGTCATATATATCGCTCCAGAGACGAGGATAATAAAAAATTATAATAGGTTCAAGGGGCTCATGGCGCAGTTGTTGAGGGAGAGGAAAATTGCATCTGATGAAAGACTGATATGGATGGAAGAAAAAAGGGTGGAGGAGCTGCTCGAAGAGATAAAAGGAAAGAAAATATTGTTTACGAGAAAAGGGAGGAAAATAAATGTTGCGAGATTGCATGAAGTAATGGAGGACGATGTTGTGTGCATAATAGGTGGTTTTCCTTCTGGCTATTTTATGACAGAATTGGAAAACATGGTGGATGCCATTGTTTCAATATATGATGACATGCTCACAGCATGGACGGTTGCGATGGAAGCCATAGCAGCCTATGAAAGATTTAAATTCAGGTGAGCATATAATCATGTGGAAAAGATAGCGAAATTCTGGGAAAAGAAAAACAATGTTGTTAGATGCAGACTATGTCCGCATAATTGCATAATAAGAGAAGGGAAACGAGGGGTGTGCAAGGTGAGGGAAAACAGAAATGGCAAGCTTTATACACTCGTCTACGCTTCCTGCTCATCTGCAAATGTTGATCCAATCGAAAAGAAACCATTATTCCATTTTTATCCGGGTAGCTTGGTTTATTCTCTTTCCACCGTAGGATGCAATCTCAAGTGTTTGCACTGCCAGAATTATGCAATAAGCCAAATAACGCCTGAAGAGGCTTTTTTGATTGAATTGCCGCCTGAAAAAGCTGTTGGCGAGGCTTTGAAAACAAGCGATGGTATAGCCTTCACATATAATGAGCCAACGATATGGTGGGAATATGCCTATGACACATCAAAACTTGCAAAAAAACATGGTTTATATACTGTCTTTGTCACAAATGGATACATAAACGAGGAGCCTTTAAAAGAGATTGCTCCGTATTTGGATGCAGCAAATGTTGATATAAAATCAATGGACGACGAGTTCTACAGGAGAATAACGAGAGCAAGATTGCAGCCAGTTCTGCAAGCTGCAAAATTGTATAAAGAGCTTGGAATACATCTGGAAATGACATATTTGATTATTCCAACAAAGAATGACGCCGAATGGCAAATAAAAAAATTCATTGAATGGGTTTTAAATGAATTTGGTGATGAGCAGGTGGTGCATTTCACTGCTTTCTATCCGACATATAAAATGATGCATATCCCACCAACACCTTTGAAAACTCTTGTTAAAGCATATGAAATGGCGAAGCAGCATGGCTTAAAATATGTTTATCTTGGAAATGTTCCACATGGAGAATATGAAAATACATATTGTCCAAAATGCGGGAATTTGCTTATAGAAAGACACGGCTTCCATGCTCGCATAGTTGGACTAAAAAATGGAAAATGCAGCAAATGCGGGGCAAAGATTCCAGTAATTATGGACTAACTTTTAATTTCTCTCTCAACTGGCAAGCCATGCATACTGGCTGGCTGCTCGGCTCTCCACATATTTTGCATGGCTGTAATTTTGCGGGAGGAAATTTCTTCGCCAGACAATCTTCTATGCCACGATAACTATTTAGTATTGCGTGTCTCGTCCCGGGATGCTTTTCTTCAAGCATGAAAAGGATGTTGCGATATTCTCCGCGCATAGCCCTCACGGAATATGGGCATGCTCCTTCATAGATTTCGAATCCTTTAAGGAGTGCATACAAAGTTGTTTCCTTCTCTGGTATTTCAATGAGTGGAAGCAAACGAGGAATCAGGCCTGGCTGGATGTGGCGATGAGGCGCCATCCTCGCCAGGCGCCGCAGGTCATTGCGAATGAAGTTCATGAGGATTGTTTGCGCGACATCATCGAGATTATGGCCTAAGACGATGGCTTTAACATTCATTTTTCTTGCCACCTTGTTTAAAACATATCGCCTGAAGACACCGCAGTATGTGCATTCCGCTATGTTGCCGCGCTTTTTGCTTATCTCATCCATGGTAAAGCCTATAAAATCTTTGAAAGAAAAAATATGGTGCTCTATTTCATGCTCCTCGCAAAATTTTTTTGCAATTTCTATTGTTTTGTCTCTATATCCCTTTATTCCTTCATCGATTGTTATCGCCACCAGCTTCCTTTCTCGATGCTCTTTTAATATCTCGTTAAGCATATATGCAGCTATACTGCTATCCTTTCCTCCAGACAATGCAACAGCTATCGTTCCTTTCGGCAAACCCTGCTTCCTTATCTCCTTTTTTATCCTCCTTTCAACAAATTCCATGAAATGCTGCTTGCATAGATATTTCCCATTGTATCTTATATATGTCACTGCTTTTCTGCTGCACTTGCTACATTGCATGAGAAAGAATATAAATCATATCAAATAATTTTTTGTGACCGAAGGACCAACAGCTCGTTTAAGAGCAATACAGATATGGAACAAATTTGGCGGACACATAGTCAAAGAAATAACAGCAAAAAGCAAAAAGTTGCATGTTGACGTAAACGAATTAATAAATAAAAGGCTTGAAAATGCAACAAGTTATGGAAAAAACATATTGCTATACTTCAATGGTTACATTGTAAGGATTCATCTGATGATGTATGGGAGCATAAGATACAAGCCGGAAAAGCCTCGCCAACAGATTCGCCTCCATATAAAATTTGATAATGGAAGCCTTTTTGTATACAATGCTCCTATAGTGGAAATAGGAAAAGCCGAGCAAATAGAAAAAGAATTGGCAGAGTATGGTGTGGATGCATTGTTTAACTGGAATGAGGAAAGGCTGAAGAATTTAATAAAGAAAAATGGAGAACGAAAGATTGGAGATTTGCTTCTTGATCAACATGTTTTTGCTGGGATTGGAAATATATTGAGAAATGAAATTTTATTTCGGGCAAGAGTAAATCCAGAGAGGTTCGTTAAGGAATTAAAAGAGGATGAGATAAAGAGGATAATAACGCATGTGTATGAATTGAGCCATGCTTTCTTAAAAAGAAAGATTGAAGGGAAAGGAATAAAGGATTTGCTTATGGTATATAACAAAAAATTCTGCCCCATCTGTGGGAGAAAATTGATATTTTACAGGCAGCATGAAAATAAAAGAAAAACATTTTATTGCAGCTATTGCCAGAAATAAGGCAATATTTAAAAAACGGAATAGATAAAAATATGTGAAAATAGAAAAGATCATCTGGAGATTAATCTTTTTTGTGATTTTGCTCCTAATGATACTGTCGATATTCTTCGGTTTCCATTTCTATTAACTATTGCAAAAGCTTATACAGATTGAAGTAATGGTATGGTTCATCAAAAGCGATTTTATTTCCATGGGCAAAGCTTATGACAATGTCGCCGTCCGCGGGACAAGCAACCCACATATTCCATGCTCTATTGAAACTTGTTCCATTCGCCAGTTTTATCAAAATTTTGAGCATTGCATCTGTATCCCCTCTGTAGCCCTTTTGAAAGAGCTGCATTGATGCATTCAAATCAAAGTTTCCGTAGTTGGCCTCAATAAGCTCACTCATTGCTTTGTAGCTACGCCATATGACGAAGTATGGATCATTTTGTGTAAATATTCTTATGAATCCTTTCAACCCAGAAGGATCATAATGATTGCGTTGCGTGGAAGCAAGCTCCGGAGAGATGAAAAAATTGGTTCTCCTCACAACCTCTTTTACCTCCCAGAATGGAGGAATGCTTTCAACAGCATTGTTATATCCTCCAACATAGTAATGATGTGCCGTCGTCTCGATAGCATAGCCTACCGGAACCTTTGCATCAGCTATTATAAAAGTCCATCCTGCCGTTCTATTGCTTATGATGTAGTTTATAGCTTGACTGATGTTTCCAGCATGATCCAGAACCTGTTGCACACGAAAAACCGCTGGTATGCCGTTAAATGTGAAGTCGCTGGTTAAAGAAGTATGCATACCTATGGCAATGCCAGCCGTATTGAACCCGCCGCCGCCGTGCAGCGAGCCTGCTATCGATGGTGTTATGGAGGCATAGCCCTTTTTTGGTTTCCTTACAATGAGAACAGCATTGTCATGCATTTTCTTTCCTGTCACAGGATCAGCCATGTTCATGGGCAGATCAAAGCTCCTGAAAAAGTATAGCTTTTTGTCTATGGTAGCATTGTTCCATGCCGCAATGCCGAAACATTTTGAGCCCCATGAGATTATAGCCATGTAAGCTGCAACAACGTCGTTGAATGAAACAGCAGCTCCATCTGCAAGTCCATGCAACTCCTCTATGTATTCTTGCGGAATATGCTGTTTTGTTATGTTCCATATCTGCAAAAGCTTTTCTTTTGTCATGTTGTATTGCAAAGCGTCGTTCAATATTGCTCTTAAATTTTCCTGCGTTTCATTCCTGAGTAAATAGCCGTGCTGATATCCCATTTCATAGTTTGTTCCTTCAATGTATAAAACCTTCACTCCATCTATTTCTTTGAGCCATGCTTTGCCTAAGCTCTTTTCACATTTGCATTCAATGCCATGATTTTCCTTTATGAAGCCAGAAGTTGGAATGACAAGCAGGAAAGCTAACAACAAAGCCAGCCATTTCATGAACAATTAAAATAAATTTGTATAAAATTTTAATGGATTTTAACTAAGCACAAAATGATGCTCTACTCCTCAAAAGTATCCGAAAAAGTAATATATTTGTTATAATTTTTTAGTTTGTATAATCATGCATAGATTATACAAACTAAAAAATTATAACAAATATATTACTTTTTCGGATA
>JAGGWA010000041.1 GCA_021157745.1 Thermoplasmata archaeon | reverse complement strand
TTATAACAATATTCTCATAATATGTCCCGCTATACACATTCACAGTTCCATTTTCCTCAACAGCATTTATGGCTGGCTGAATACTTGAAAAATGATCATACTGCCATCCCGGCGTGTTGCTATTGTAATCATCGTCCACATAAACAACTGACCGAGTAGGTAATTTTATTTCCAATGATGGATCCCCAAATAAATTAAGTTCGTATGCGCACCAGTGGTTAATATCGTAATAGAAAAGATCAAGGATATCTTCTTTTGAATCTTGGTTGGCTCTTCCTATCTCTCTTATACCTTCTCCAAAAATAGCATCCCAGAATTCACGATCGAATCTTTGGGAAGCACCATTTGTTCCTCCGGGCTCATACCAGCCATATCGAGAATTTAAAACACAAGCAAATGCACCATATGAACTGCCAATGTAATGTTCCCCTATACAATCATAATCGGTATAGTATCCGGGGCCATAATCTGTCTTATAATGCCAGTTATCAAAAGATCCTGGATAACAACCTTGACTATATAAGAAGAAATATCCTGTGTTATTGAAGTAATTGTCAACATCTGTATACCATAGCTTCATATTATATCCAACACTCGAATGACCCATATGATTTATTAAATGTGTGTTATGATTGATTTTTGCAATAAGATCAGATTTTGACCATGAATAGGTTCTATCATAAAGAGTATCTATGGTATAAACATCACTTGGTATACCTGTTGTATGATATCCATTGGCATCTGATTCATTTATTATTTCATCCTTATAATCACCACCCCATGTAGGCGTGCTATCTAATTGCTCTCCAACCAAAAGAACTTTTTGTAAATAGGCGTCATTGCTGTTTCCATACTCAATTGTTTTTCTCACAAAATTAGATAGTTCAATGGCTGAATCTACTGGAGCTCTCCCAACATATACCTCAGCCTTATAATCTATCACTCCTCCTCCGGTACCGTCATTCGCCTCCCCCCAATAACCATCTTCATCATAATTGAAATTTCCGTCTAAGCATGCATAATATAAATCAGAAGGTATTTGATCTCCTTGATCGCCATCGTAACTCCCTGCATACAAGTACCTTACTGGAACAATATTATCTCCGCTTTCTCCACCTACGTCTGCTCCATCAGCATCCCCGCCAAGCAAAACATATTCTGTTCCCCAATCCAAATAGGCATCTCGAATGAATTCTCTTATCAAAGCTTGTGTATCGTTAAAAAGTGGGTTGGTAGTGTTCCAGTAATCAGGGCAGGCTACGATTCTTTCTACCGTTACTTTTGTAGCACTTATTCCATTTGATTGTTTCCAGCTTATCAGAGCATCCCAATTATATGGTCCAGCTGTATTGTTTAATTCTTCATTTGTTATTATAACAAACTTATAGCTTTTACTAGAATCACATATACCCCCCGGATATGATGATGCCGTGCTTTTAGAAGGGTAAGTGGATAGAGTCCCCGGGTTCAAAACTTTTTTTGCTACTTCCTGTTCATCCTCTGCAAGACCTCTATAGAGAGGATTATACAAACCATCTTTGAGATATATTGTAAAATTGATATGCGGATAAAATATCAACTCCCCTCTCGCAGGAATATATCTTAAAGGAAATACATCTATTACCAGAATAGCATATCCTCGGAAAAATTGCACCCCTAAATTTTTATAAACATTCGCAGGAAAAGGATCATAAGAGGAATAAATCTCCTCATTTGGTTTTGGAGGAGAATATTCTTTTACACCCATAGGAATCTCTTTTCCTGCCGGAACTATTTTATATCCAGATCCTATAGAAATCTCTTTTCCATTCCATATTATTATATCTACTTTCTTACCATATGGAAGAAGAACTCTTATAGCCTTGGATGGCAAGTAGGGTTCTCCCGGGTTACCCACACAATGTAAGTTGGGTATCTCTATTTTGTCATATGTTTTATTTCCTATGTTAACTTTCTTGAAAATCGGGTTATCAAAAGATACACTTATAGAAATTTCATCTTTTGATGCTGTTTCACTCTTGGCTGAGAAGACAATGGACGAAAACAGTAAAGAGACTATCACAACCATTATTTTACCAAGCGCCACAACTTTTTTCCCTTTCATAAATATAATAATGAATGATATATATTAGCTTTGCTATCAATCTGATAGCAAAATCCCTCCTTAAACTATAACAAAATGAGCTATGAATAAGCTGTAATGTTGTTATCATATATAAATATTTCCGATAATATTTCCAAATTGTTCTACCCATATTTTTGTGATTTTTTTATGGAAACAGGATGAGCCATCGATCAATCTCGTTTTTTTCAAAAACTGAGCCCAAAATATATATACCAGCACGTTATTTCCGAATAGCATGGGTAGAGGATTGTATGCAGCTCGGAAGTTAAAGCAGGATAGGCAAAAGTTCAGATGGCACGATCGCTACTACAAACGAAGAATGTTAGATTTGAAAAGAAAGACTGATCCTTTGGAGGGCGCTCCACAGGCTCGTGGTATTGTACTTGAAAAAGTGGGTGTGGAAGCAAGGCAGCCTAACTCTGCTATAAGAAAATGCGTTAAAGTCCAGCTAATAAAGAATGGAAAGATTGTTACAGCTTTCGCTCCTGGAGATAAAGCCATTACGTTCATTGACGAGCACGATGAAGTGCTTATAGAAGGTATCGGCGGAAGAATGGGTCGTTCCTATGGAGATATTCCTGGTGTGAGATATAAAGTTGTTAAGGTTAATAATGTTTCTCTGAAAGAATTGGTTAAAGGTAAAGTTGAGAAGCCAGTGAGATGATGAAGCTATTCGGCAAATATGAAGTGGATAATATTGTGGTAAATGACAAAGGCTTGGCAGCCTACATGAACCTTAGAGCGGACAAGATACATACCCATGGAAGACATGCAAACAAGCGTTTCAAGAAAGCGAACTTAAGCTTAATTGAACGCCTCGTTAACAACATGATGAGAACAGAGCGCTATACTGGAAAGAAGAGCAAGGCAATCAGAGTTGTAAGAGAAGCTTTTGATATAATAGCACAACGAACAAAAGAAAATCCGCTGCAGGTTTTGGTAAGAGCCATAGAAAATGCTGCTCCTCGCGAAGAAACGACAAGGCTTTTCCTATCTGGCATATATGTTCCTCAGGCTGTCGACAGCGCCCCGCTGCGCCGCCTTGATATTGCGCTGCGCAACATCTGCAAGGGGGCTGTGTCAAAGACAATGAAAAATAGGAAAAGCATAGCTGAATGTCTTGCTGATGAAATCATAGCTGCCTCTCGCGATGAGACGGCAAGCTTTGCAATAAATAAGAAACTTGAAATAGAGAGAATAGCGCAGAGCGCAAGGTGATGAGATGGGAAGGAAAGAAGAGAATATTAAGAAAGCGAAGGAATTGATGTATAAGCCTGAAAGAATACGCAATATTGGTGTCGTAGCCCACATAGACCATGGAAAGACAACTTTTTCAGATAATTTATTGGCTGGCGCAGGCATGATTTCTGAAGAGCTCGCCGGCACACAACTCGTTTTGGACTATGATGAGCAGGAGCAGGCTCGCGGCATCACAATAAATGCTGCTGCAGCATCGATGGTTCATGAATATGAGGGCAAAGAATATCTCATTAATTTGATTGACACTCCAGGCCATGTTGATTTTGGAGGAGATGTAACGAGGGCTATGCGTGCTGTTGATGGCGCCATCGTTGTTGTTTGTGCAGTCGAAGGAGTGATGCCACAGACAGAGACAGTGCTAAGACAGGCTTTGAGAGAGCGTGTTCGCCCTGTTTTGCTAATAAACAAAGTCGATCGCCTTATCAATGAGCTTAAGCTCGATGCAGACGAAATGCAAAAAAGATTCGTTAAGATAATTACAGAGGTGAATAAACTCATCAAAAAAATGGCTCCGGATGAATATAAAGAAAAATGGATGGTAAAACCAGATGATGGAAGTGTTGCATTTGGAAGTGCATTGCATAACTGGGCTATTTCTGTTCCATTTATGAAAAAATCTGGTATCACTTTCAAGGACATATATGAATATTTAAAGAAAGGGGATCAAAAAACACTGGCCAAAAAAGCCCCAATCCATCAGGTCACTCTCGATATGGTTATTCAGCATTTGCCTAATCCTCTGGAGGCTCAAAAATATAGAATTCCGAATATATGGCATGGTGATATCGATTCCCCAATAGGAAAAGCAATGGTGAACTGCGATCCTAATGGTCCATTAGCTTTGATGGTAACAAAAATAATAATTGATCCGCATGCTGGAGAGATAACTTTCGGAAGAGTATTTTCTGGAACATTGAAAGAAGGGCAGGAGGTATGGGTTTCTGGAATGCCAAAGCCAAGCAGAATACAGCAGGTTGCTGTAATGGTTGGCGACTCACGCATTCCTGTTCCTGAAATTCCAGCTGGGAATATTGCCGCCATATCTGGCTTGAAAGATGCAATAGCGGGCTCTACCGTTACAAGCGAAAAAGATGTTGAGCCATTTGAATCAATAAAGCACATTTCAGAGCCAGTTGTTACTGTTAGGGTGGAAGCCAAAAGACCATCTGATTTGCCAAAGCTGGTTAAAGTTTTGAAAGATATATCAAAAGCTGATCCTTCAATAGTTGTTACGATAAATCAGGAGACAGGCGAATATTTAATGTCTGGAATGGGAGAGTTACATCTGGAAGTTACGGAATACAGAATAAGAAACGAACACAAGCTCGATATTATAGTTTCAGAGCCAACCGTCATTTACAGGGAGACAGTAAGGAAAAAATCACCTGTTTTTGAAGGAAAATCACCAAACAAACATAACTATCTGTATGTTGAAGTCGAGCCTTTGGAGCCAGAAATAACAAAAGCTTTGCTTGAAGGCAAAATTCCAGAGAATGTTAAGAAGTATAAGAAGGAAGTTGTTAAAAAGCTTACTGAGCTTGGAATGGATAGAGAAGAAGCAAAAGGAGTTTTCGGAATACATGGAGGCAATTTAATAACAGATGTTACCAAAGGAATACAGCATCTCAATGAAGCCAAAGAGCTGCTAAAGCAGGCTTTCGATGAAGTTTGTGAGGCTGGACCAAAGGCGGCGGAGCCATTGCAGGGCGTAAAAGTTCGCTTGGTGGATGCCAAACTTCACGAAGATGCCATACATCGTGGCCCTGCTCAGCTTATTCCAGCGATGAGAAATGCCATATACGGAGCAATGACTCTGGCTGATCCAATATTACTTGAGCCGATTCAAAAGGTTTTCATTTCTGTCCCGCATGAACTTATGGGAAATGTGAATCGTGAGTTGAGCCAGAGAAGAGCGACAATATTGGATATAAAAAGCGAGGGAGACATGAG
>JAGGWA010000141.1 GCA_021157745.1 Thermoplasmata archaeon | reverse complement strand
GCCAGCCGACGGCGCCATCCGTTATGGCTGGAATGTAGACTGGCAGCCTGTTCCGCCATGCCCAGTAAAGTATTGAATCCTCGCTGAGTCTTTTTCCAATTTCCCATGCTATTTCTCTTGTTCCAGCATTTTGAGGGATGCCCTCCACGATTTCGTTCATCTTCTCCTCTATTATTATACCGTAGCTTTCGTTTGGAACAAAAATGTTTCCGAGCCTGTTTATTCCTTTTTCATGCAGCTTTGCATCATCGGCAAAAAAAGTTCCATGATAATATGGTTTGAAGCTTCTTGCCAGATCATGGTCGAGTGTTCCGCATGTCGTTATTATTGCGTTCACCATTTTCCTTTTCACCATTTCTTTGATAACGCCTCTCGTTCCTGTTGCAACTATGCATGCTGGAAATGTCAGAAAAATGTAGTATTCATCTTTAAGCATCTCTTCATATATGTTTACAGCCTCTCCAAGCTTTTTTGCTGTGAAGCCACCTGCCATATAAAACTGCTTTACCAAATCATCGACATTCTTTATGCCATTCAAATCAATGTCCTTAACAATCATAAAAATGAAAAGCGAGCAAAATATAAATTTATTTCAGAGTTCCTATTATGGATGATAGGAGCTATGCTCTAATTGCTGTCATGCTCTGGGCTACGGTGGCGAGTGCATTCAAATTTTCTTTGAGGTATTTGTCCCCCATCCAGCTTCTTTTCCTCTCTTCCCTCTTCTCCATTCTCTGCCTACTTTTCATCATCGCCATGCAGGGAAAATTAAAGCTGATTTCCTTCGATGCAAAGAATATAAAAGCTTCCCTCCTCATGGGCTTTTTGAACCCATTCCTATATTACATCGTTTTATTCAACGCCTACGCCATGCTGCCGGCGCAGCTGGCGCAGCCCCTCAATTATACATGGCCATTGATGCTCGTCATATTTTCCTCCATAATTTTGCATCATAAGCTAAGCATGCGTAGCTTCATTGCATTGCTCATAAGCTTTTCAGGCGTTGTTATAATCTCCTTCAAAGATAGTTTTCATTTTCATCTCAACCTTGGAATATTTCTTGCAATATCAAGCTCAATAATATGGGCTCTGTTCTGGATTTTGAATTTAAAGGACAAAAGAGATGCTTCAACAAAACTTTTCATGAACTTTCTTTTTGGCATCATTTTCATTTTGCCCTTTGCTTTTCTTGAGCCTCACTTCAACGTTGCTGGAATAGCTGGAGCATTATATGTTGGTCTGTTCGAAATGAGCGTAACATTTTTCATATGGCTCAAGGCGCTGGAAAAATCAAAAAATTTTGCAAAAACTAGCAATTTCATATATCTTACTCCATTCATTTCCTTAATTTTCATACATTTCATAGTTGGCGAGAGGATGTATGTTTCAACAATGGTTGGTTTGACTTTAATTGTTCTCGGAATAATTCTGCAGCCGAAGCAATTTTCCATTAATGCGTGATGGTTTATCCAACATAACTTATTGTGAAATCTCCGTCAAAGCCATCATACATCTGTGGATTCTGACGTAGTTCCCATCCTCTCCATTCGTTGTATTCATCTGTCTTTTCTGCTGCATATGGAAAAGCTTCCTCTGCTGAAATCCAGCCATCATTGTTTGCATCGAGCTCCTTCATTGTCAGTGCCCCATCTGGTTTTCCATCTTTCGGGAAGAAATCATAGTTTGGTTCCATCAGGAAATACGGGAATACGCTGTTTTTGATGTAACCGCCACAAGAACTCTCCTTGTCTGCAGCGGATGATGCGAGTATGACCCTTCTTTCTGCCTTTAAATGATGTATTGCCCATTCGGAGTAGCAACTCTCTGCAACGAGACAGAAACCTTTGGCTGAACATTCATCCAGCCAAGCGTTTATGTCTTTGCCATGCACATAAATGTCAGCAACAGCAAATCCATAATCTCCGCCTACTTCTCCGCCATGTGATGTCCATGCTATCAAATCGAGATCGTCACCATCATCAACACTTGCAAGCCACTCCATTGCACTTTTTACATCATTGAACGATGGAGAGATAAGCATTTTTATATGACTTTCATCCCATCCATGCCTTATTAAGCACTCTTTCCAGTCATAGGCATCGTTATCAGCATAATAAGTTATACCAGATATTGTGTCTCTGCAACCAAGTATCACAGCCCATCTTTCAACGATGCCATCTCCTTCATCTCCTGTTTCATGAGCGTAGGTTCTAAAACAGAAATCTCTATCTGTATTTTCATCCCATGTCCATATCAAACTATTTCCATCATAGCTGCTTCCTCTCTCATAAGGGTTGCCATTACCATAATACCACTTATAGTACTGTCTATCACTTCCTCCATCTTGATGAACAACAATGTAGTAAGTCCTATCCTGTTTGAGTTTTTTATTGAAGTTGATATGAATCCAGCTTCCAGCTCTGCTTATTTCATTTCCTTCTATTCTCTTGCTGCATATCGCTTTTCCGTTTCTGACATCCTTTAAATCTTTATATATCTCGACCATCAAATCTCCTATAAATAAATAGCTAAAGATTGCAAAAAATTTTGATAGTATGGATACAGCAACGGATGCCATGCCATATGAAGCTATGCCTTTTCTCGCTATAAGCAAATCTATTCCATCCAATCCACATTTACTTGGCTTAAATGATTGAGCATACCAGTACTGCTGATATATCTTTACATATCCATCTGCTTTTTCTTGACTTTGATCAACTTCTCCTTTTATTTCATCTGTAACCATAACTCTCGCTATGCATTCATCGATAAATTTTCCATCACTTACCTGTAATCTAACAAATCCATTGTATGGCTTATTATAAGCATAAGTTATTGTTGGAGAAGAAAGCCATTTTGTATCGTATATTCCATCGTTATC
>JAGGWA010000173.1 GCA_021157745.1 Thermoplasmata archaeon | reverse complement strand
TCAGTTTTTCTGCATCGTCGCGACCATTCATGCTTTTTACTTCATCCATCGTTGCAATCTTTGTTTTTATTCCATGGCTTTCCTTAAAGTTTGCAAGCTCTTGAGCATATTTCAGAAATTTTGAAGGGGTTACAATGAGCAAATCAAAGTTGTTGTTGTTCAGAGTATTTTCTGGCAACTCGTATTCCACCTTTGCATAAAATTTTCTGGCAGTGTATAAACTTCCGTTCATATAACGAGCAGGATAGAAGTATATTTTCAAAATGGTGCTTCTGCTTCCATTCATTAAACCAGAATGCAATTCATATTTGTGCCAACCCTCAGGATAAACAATGTTCTCATTGTAATCTGTAAGCCTGAATTTATAGTCATTCACGGGAGGAGAGAGCATGTATGAAGGCATAATCTTCATTTCCCCCAGCTTTTCAATCTCTTTTTCCTCTATGCTAACTCTAATCTTTGTTCCAAATGGAAAAACATATGTTTTTACATAGTATGGCATAACCGGCTTATATGGCTGGATAGCATAAGCACAACTTTTTGCGTTTATCATATAAAATCCATTTTTTTCTTCAAGCATGAAATCAAAGTCTTTTTCCAATGTTATCACATTTTTTTCCACTTTCATTTCATGAAATACATTGGTTCCAACTGTATTAACCATTAAAAATATCACAGCTATAGCAACAACCAATCCTTTCATGATGAAATTATAATTCAGATATTTAAGGATTCTGTTGAACCAAGCTTTCAACTTCCTCGAACAACTCATCCACATTATTGAAATTTTTTATTCCAACATTCCAGCTTCTCAGCCCCAAAACTGGCTTCCCATACTCCAAGGCGAATGCAATTTCTGAAAGCGTTCCATAGTGGCCATCGATAGCTATGACGATATCGCCATTTAAAACAACAAGAACGTTTCGAGCATATCCTAAGCCAGTCACGATTTTATAATCCAGATATTCATTTCCCTCTTGCCTATCAGCGCTCGGAAGAATCCCAATTGTAACGCCATTTTCCATCTTTGCTCCTTTACTTGCTGCCTCCATAACCCCTTTCCTTCCTCCTGTAACAAGCACCGCTCCAAGTTTTGCAATCCTTCTTCCAACCTCGATAGCCATGTTGTATATTTCCTCACTGCACTGCTCTCCTCCTATGACGCTTATATACATATTTCGAAATCATGCGCCCAAATATAAATCTACGCTAATATTTTAAATCCCGCCACATTTCAAATTAAGCAGGGGTTGCCGAGCCAGGCCAAAGGCGCAGGACTTAAGATCTCGCAACCAAGGGTTCGCCGATGAGAAATCCTGTGGCGAAGGCCTTCGTGGGTTCGAATCCCACCCCCTGCATAATTTTTATAAAAAGCATTGTTATAAAAACATGAAAATCAACCTTTTATTTTCAGATTCAATGGGTGTCCGTTCCATGGCAACTTTGGTGGAAGCGGAGGAAAAAATTTTTATCGATGCCTCTGCAGCTCTCGGTCCATATAGATATGGTTTGCCTCCTCACCCTTTAGAAATAGAAGCTCTGGAAAACGCAAAAAATAAAATTGCAGAGCTCGCAGAAGATACTCCCATTCATATCATAACACATTACCATTATGACCATTATGATCCCAACGAAAGCTTCTATGAAGGAAAGAAAATATTTGCAAAGAGAATAGACAGCCGCATAAATGCAAGCCAAAAAGAAAGAGGCTCTCTTTTCTATGAAAAATTTAAAGATAAGGCAGAGATAATATATTGTGATGATAGCGAGTATAAAATAAATGGAATCAAGCTCAAATTTTCCCCACCGTTTCCTCATGGTCCACAAGGAATAAAACTTGGATATGTGATAATGGTTAGCATAGAAGAAAATGAAAAATTGTTATTTGCTTCGGATGTTCAGGGCCCAGTATATGAAAAAGCCAAGGACTACATAATACAGGAAGAGCCATCCATTCTCATAATGGATGGTCCTCCCTCTTATTTCCTTGGATGGAGATTCTCGCAAGAAAATTTAGAAAAGGCTGAAAAAAATTTGATCGAAATAATGGATAAACTTGATTGCAAGCTCATTCTGGATCATCATTTGCTCAGAGATTTGAAATACAGGGAAAGAATGCACGAGCTCTATTCATTATATGGGGACAGAATAATGACATTCGCAGAATATAATGGGCTCGAGAATAACCTATTGGAAGCAAAAAGAAAGGAATTGTGGGAAAAGTATCCGGAGTAACAAAAAATTTATCTTGGCCATGCTATATACCAAAGAATGAAAGAAATGATGGATTTCATTGGGATAAAAAGCATTGATGAACTTTTTGAAGATATTCCCGAGGAGGCAAAATGCAGCGTGGATTTGCACCCGCCATTACAAGAAATGGAAGTTGAGGAAGAAATTAAAAAAATGATGAAGAAGAATAAAACTTTTTATGAGATGCCATCCTTCCTCCCAATTTTAAAGCCACATTATATTCCAGCCATAGTTGATGAGATCGTCGGAAGACAGGAATTTTATACATCATACACACCCTATCAGGCGGAAGCATCGCAGGGCATGCTGCAGGCATTGTTTGAATATCAATCGGTGGTGGCGGAGCTAACAGGAATGGAAGTTGCAAATTCATCAATGTATGATGGAGCCACGGCTTTGGGAGAAGCTGCTTTGATGGCATATAGGATAAAAAAGCGCGGCGGCATAGCAATTCCATCATGCTTATTCGAGGCAAAAAAGCAAGTGCTGAAAAACTACGCAAAAGGAGCCAATTTGAAAATACATGAAATGCCATGCAAAAATGGATTGCCAGAACTGAGAGAATATAATGGCATAGATGCAATTTACATTGAAAATCCAAGCTTTTATGGAGTTATAGAAAGGAGGAGCGATGAAATCATTGAAGCTGCATCGAAAAGCGATGCTTTAATCATTGCTGGCGTGGATATGCTATCTCTTGCCATATACAATCCGCCTGAATATGCTGACATAGTTATAGGAAATGGCTATCTCGGCAATTACATGAATTTCGGCGGCCCTTTGCTTGGTGTTTTTGCCTGCAAAAGAAAATATATTCGTCATATGCCTGGCAGAATAATAGGCGCTACCATCGATGCCAGCGGAAAAAGAGCATTCACAATGACTTTACAGACGAGAGAGCAGCATATAAGGCGTGGAAAAGCAACGAGCAACATTTGTTCCAATGAAGCACTATGTGCGATATCTTTCCTTGCGTATGTAGCTGCTTTGGGAAGAAATGGATTGCGGAGAGTTGCAATTCAGAATAAAAATAACGCACATTACATGGCTGAGCAGCTTGAAAAAATTGGGTTTGAAATTCCTTTCAAAGATTTCTTCAATGAATTTGTTGCAATTCCTCCAGTAAATGCTGCCAAACTGAACAAAAAATTGCTTGAATATGGCATACAAAATGGAATGCTGCTAAGCAATCCAGAAAATTCGATACTGTATGGTGTGACGGAAATGCATGGAAAGGAGTTGATTAATGAAGCAGTAAAAAAGATTGAGATGGCGATGGAGGAGATAAAATGATGGCAAAATATGATGAGCCATTGCTGAATGAAATAGAAGAAGACTTGCCAGAAGAAAAATATGAGGTGGAGAGAAAGGAACTAAACATACCGAATATAAGCAGACATCGTATAATGAAGCATTTTTTAAGGCTTAGCCAGATGAATTATAGTGTTGACAATGGCTTTTATCCTCTTGGCTCATGCACAATGAAATACAATCCAAAGTTGCTTGAAAGGGTAGCAAGAATGGATGAAATTAAAATGGTTAGCCCCTTACAGGATGAAAGCACAGTTCAGGGTTGC
>JAGGWA010000091.1 GCA_021157745.1 Thermoplasmata archaeon | reverse complement strand
TCTGGACTATATCCGGATGCTGTTGCAGAAGCATTTACAAATTTTATTTTTCCATTTTGAATGACAGCAATACTGTTGTAAAGCTGATTGAGCAGATATTCATACAATTCTTTCTCTTTTTTCAATCTATCCTCAACAACTTTTCTTATGGTTATATCTTTTGCAACCCCAAAATAGTTGTCTCGAAGCTTATTTATTGTTATAAGAGCATCTATTGTTTTTCCATCCTTTCTAACCATTTTTGTCTCAAAATCCCTCACATAGCCATTTGCTTTGAGTTCCTTCTCTATTTCACTCCAGTTCTTGATGAAATTTTTAATGTGCTTCTTGAAAACCTCACTCCTTTCATAGTTAAGCAAATATGAAAACATTTCATTGACATCCTTTATATGGAAGTTTTTGGAAAGCAAAAAAGCAATATCTTTTATTGATTTAAATGCATCCTGATATAAACTTCCATCGCACTGGGAAGCCATCTCAATTTTTTTGAATAATTCCTGCACATCCAGCTTTCGCCAGAAATCCTCCCTAACCTGTCTTTTTACATCCATCAAATGCAACCTTATTGCTTCCTTGCAAAAATCTGCAACGCTATTATAACCCCATTCAGGTTTTTTCTCAAGTAAATTCTGTAATATCTCATACAGTTCTTTTGGGAGTGAAATAGTGCTATATTTTACCATACGAAGGTTAATAGCTATCCCGTATTAATATTTTGTCGTTGTCCTGTCAGAACAATTTTGCTCTCACAGAACAATGCTATCTTATTATGCACCCATCTCTCACATTCCCATCTATTCCTATTTCTCCTTTTTCATCCTTCAATGGCTTATCCTTATAGAAAGCCTTTCCGTCCTTCGTAACAAGCTTTATTTTCCTGAATTCATCATATGTTATTTTTTCAACGGGATTGCTTTCTATTCCCTCAACAAATATGCGTGAGCCTTCTTTTCCTTGTGGCAAAAGCAAATAAGCCCTTTTGCCGTCATCTGCTGCCAAAAGCATGCCTTCCGATGTTATGCCACGTAATTTAGCTGGCTTTAAATTGGCGAGTAAAGCTATTTTCCTTCCCTTTAAATCTTCCTCACTGTACCATTCTTTCAAGCCTGCAACTATGGTGCGTTGCCCAAGCTCACCAACATCTATTTTCAGAACATATAGACGATCAGCATTTGGATGATTTTGCACATCAATAATTCTCGCAATCCTTATATCAAGCTTTGAAAACTCTTCCTCAATTATATCATTAAGATCCAGTTTCCTGAATAATGGAGCTGGAGAGGAAATTTCATTTAGCTGGATATCATCAAAAGCTTCCTCCCATCTATGCTCATGCACACTGTCATTGTATCCAAGCATTTTCCATATTTTGTCTGCTGCATTAGGCATATAAGGAGCGGAAACTATTGCAATCGATTTTATTATCCTTGCACAAACATGAAGAACGCTTGCACATTTCTCTCTATCCTCCTTTATCAGCTTCCATGGCTCACTTTCATTCAGATATCTATTTCCAAGCTGGGCAATCTTCATTATTTTCTTCATTCCATCCTTAAAATGGCATTTTCCTATGGCATCGTCAATTTCATTTATTATGCTGTGCACTTCCTCAATCAACTTTTCTCCTTTTTCCTCCTCCTTATATGACGGAATCTTTCCGAAATTTTTGTGTATGAATGTCAAAACGCGATGTATGAAATTTCCGTATATGGCGACGAGCTCATTATTATTTTTTGCAACAAAATCATCCCATTTCCACTCTGTGTCGTGTTTTTCTGGCATGTTGATGGCAAGATAATAACGAATGGCATCTGCATCAAATTTTTTCAAAACATCTGGAATCCATATACCAATGCCCCTTGACTTCGAAAATTGCTCTCCAGATAGCGTGAGATATTCATTTGCAGGCACATCATATGGCAAATTGAGGCCGCCGTGCGCCATGAGCATTGCTGGCCATATTATGGTATGGAATGGAATGTTGTCCTTTGCAAGGAAATAGTAATGTTTCGCCTCGCCTTTCCACCACTCCTTCCATTTATCTGGCTCGCCGATTTTCTCAGCCCATTCCATCGATGCCGAAAGATAGCCTATCACGGCGTCAAACCAGACATATATCCTTTTATTTTCATATCCTTTTATTGGAACTTCCACTCCCCATTCTAAGTCGCGAGTTATGGCACGATCTTTCAATCCTTTTTTAATGAAATTTTGGGTGAAGCGAAGCACGTTATCTCGCCAGAATTGCTTTGATGAAAGCCATTGCAGCAAAGGTTCTTCGAAAGCAGAGAGTTTGAAAAATAAATGCTCCGTTTCTTTCAGCACAGGTGTTGCACCACAAATTTTGCATTTTGGCTCCAGAATTTCTTCCGGCTCAAGAGTTGCCCCACATTCCTCGCATTGATCCCCTCTTGCCTTTCCCCCACAATATGGGCATTTTCCCTCAACATACCTATCTGGGAGGAAGCGATTGCAATTCGGGCAGAAGAAAGCGAGCATTTTCTTTGGATATATATAGCCATTTTCGTATATGCGGAGGAAAAAATCCTGCACAACTTTTTTATGAAATTCATTGCTTGTGCGAGAAAAATTTTCAAATTTTATTCCAAGCTGGCGTATATTTTCGACATGCTCAGCATGATAATGATCGACGATTTCTTTCGGAGTAACTCCTTTCTTTTCCGCCGTTATCGTTATCGGCGTCCCATGCTCATCGCTGCCTGAAACCATGAGAACAGCATTACCTTTGAGGCGATGATACCTTCCAAATATATCGCCAGGCAGCAAAGCTCCAGCAAGTGTTCCAAGATGAAGTGAGCCATTTGCGTAT
The DNA here is from genome assembly GCA_021157745.1 of Thermoplasmata archaeon. Classification (GTDB taxonomy): domain Archaea; phylum Thermoplasmatota; class E2; order UBA202; family JdFR-43; genus JAGGXW01. Next base: position 43 of record JAGGWA010000091.1, on the reverse strand, counting down.
GGCCATGCAACCCCTATGAATATTCTCTCCATGCACATAATTC
>JAGGWA010000155.1 GCA_021157745.1 Thermoplasmata archaeon | reverse complement strand
TTTTCATAGTTAAAATCAGACTAAGGTAGGATTGAAATAAAATACAAAAATATAAGGTAGTCTGTGCTTTTCATAGTTAAAATCAGACTAAGGTAGGATTGAAATAAAATACAAAAATATAAGGTAGTCTGTGCTTTTCATAGTTAAAATCAGACTAAGGTAGGATTGAAATATGCTATTGCTTGTTGCATTTCAGGAGTATGAAGCCGTTAAAATCAGACTAAGGTAGGATTGAAATTTTAAATGCACTTCAATATCATTGTCTCCTTGATTGGTTAAAATCAGACTAAGGTAGGATTGAAATATATATCTATATGCGATGGTTGGAAGACAAGTTAGAGTTAAAATCAGACTAAGGTAGGATTGAAATAATAATACAGCAAACGGAGAAAGAAGAACAAAGCCAAGTTAAAATCAGACTAAGGTAGGATTGAAATCCCAGCCAAGTTGTTTATAGAAGTTGAAGATTGCTTGTTAAAATCAGACTAAGGTAGGATTGAAATTTGCTTCATATTCCCAACCTTTCATTCTTATATCCCAGTTAAAATTAGACTAAGGCAGGATTGAAAAAATTTCGGTATTACCAAAATTATATATATGTTGCAAATATTATCATCATGAAAAAGGCAGTTGTCATAGTGGCTTTTCTAGTTGTTGCGGCACAACCATTCTGGAGTAATGATGGCGGAAAGGTTGTTGCAAATGTTACAGGAGAAAGTGGGCTGAGTGAGATCATAAATATAACGGCCATGCAGGCATGGGAGATGCTTCAAAATGAGAGCGACGGCGTACAAATTCCCGTGGATGTTAGAACATTTGGCGAGTACTTCAATGAAAGGATAGCAACACCACATTCATATGATTTTCCTCGCCTTTATCCACTGCAGCTTATAGAGATACCATTTTTTGCGGCATTGTTCAATAAAATATTTGATGGAAAAGAGGTGATTTTATACTGCAGGACGAGTCATCGTAGCTACATAGCTGCAAAAATAATTGCCCCGAATTTTAATGGCAAATTATATAACATGGTGGGCGGAATAACCGCATGGAAAGAAGCTGGGCTGCCCACAACGCATGGCTTCGGCTTTAGTTAAGGCAGAGGTCCCGCATCCTCAAAACCCTGGCGTTGCCCTGTGCCAGCTTGCTTTGTGAGCTTTTCTGGATTGAAAAGTAAAGCAATGGCGTTTAAAGCATGTTCTCTTGCCCTCCTTTCGGCGAGCCATTTTAATTCTTTTTCATCTTTTGCCTCATCTTCGTGAATAAAAACTTCTATAATGTGTTTATTGGTAAGCAGTTGAACGGCTATTAAGCCAAGAGATGCCTCATGAGCACATTGCTTGTCTATTGGCATTTTCCCGGGCATTCCAAAAGCCATAACAATATCACATTTCCTTTCTTCTATCAATTTCTTTGCAGCAACAGGCAAATCTTTTATGCCTGGAACAGTATAGCGTTCTATTTTAACATCTGCAGCATTCTTTTTTATCTCATCCATGGCAGCTTTAGCCATATCATATCTTGCAAAAGTTGTGTCAGCTATGCCTATTTTCTTCATCCTGTTTATATAAGCTGCTCATACTTCTAATTTTCTCTATGATTTTGCGGGTTTTATTCAAATCACTGTCTTCATATTTTCCGCATCTAACCACTTTGGCTTTTATACCACGCTTTCTCAATTCTTCTTCCAATCCTTCAAAATGCTGGTCATAGCCCAGCGCGATGATGTCAGGCTTTATTTCTTCTACAATGCGAAAATAGTCGTCAGCATATCCAACAACGGCCTTATCGACTGGCTTTAGTGCTTCCACAATTTTACGGCGCTCCTCGGCGGGCATTATTGGCTCATGCTTTCTTTTCCTCACAGTTTCATCATTTGCAACAACGACAATAAGCTCATCCCCATATTTCTTTGCTTCCTGCAAATAATAAATGTGACCAAGATGAATTATATCAAACACGCCAGTGGCCATCACTCTCGCCATTTTCTCCATGCTTCAATAATATCCTTCCCTTCCAACCATATTAAGCCATGCTCTTCAGCATATCTTATGGCATCATCCTTAGGCAAACTTTTTTCTATCCCAAGCATCTCACAACCTGCCATGACTGGCGTCAACCCAGCCATCTTTGCCATAGCTACAGCAAGCTCTGTGTGGCCTTGTCGCTCATTCAATAAACCCTTTGAAGCAATACAGGTGGCAACATGTCCTGGGCTTCGAAACTCACTTCCAAACAAAGCCTGAGCCTTTATTTCATCCATCCCCGCTATTCTCTCAGCAAGCTCAGCAAACTTCGAGATTGTTAAAGCTCTGTCCTTATCGCTTATGCCAGTAAAAGTTCGGCGATGGTTGAGTGGCAATGAAAAAGAAGATTTTGTATCATAGGGTATATCATTGGGAATGAGCTCCTTAAAAACATGCCATTTATAGCCACATTTATATATCACATCCGCAAGATATGGCAAGCCAAGCTTGGATGCGATTTCATGATCTATGGCCATAAAAATGAGGCCGCCGCCGTCCCGCCTCATCTGGCGGATGGCGTCGTGCGTGACAAACTGGGCTGCCATGAAAAAATCTGTTTCTTCCTCCCTGCCGTCTGCGTCGTAAATCAGCACAAATTCGCCCTTTCTCAAAGCCTCGAGGGCTTCATCAAGTTTCATTTTTACTTTTTCTATCCTCCATTATACGGGCAATATAGCCAGCAATACGGTTGCGCATATTTTTTGTTTCTATTGTTGTGAGCTTTTCCACTAGCTTTTTATTTTCTTCAAAATCATCTGTAAATTTATCTGGAAACCTCTCTATCAGTTGCAATGCTAACTTCTTTATGTATGCTGGCTTCACATTTCCCAAGGAATCACCTTGCAATGAATATATATGGCATATAAAATATTTTTCTTGCTGAGCCAATCATTTTCATTCAATTTTTACTCCCTCCATTTCAAGTAATTTTTTCTTCAATTCAACGCCCAGCGGATAAAAACCCATTAGACTGCCTTTATTGGTTATCAAGCAATGACATGGTATAAGAATTTGAAATGGATTTCTCATAAGGGTAACAAGAACATCTGAAAATTTAAAACCAGATGTTCTCGCAACTTCAGAATATTTTATTGTTTTGCCTTTCGGAATATCAAGCAAAGCTTCATAAATTTCTTTATTTTTATATTCAAATTTGGGAAGCTTAAATTTTTTTCCCTGCAGAATAACTGCATCCAGCCATCTTTCAAGCCATCTTTCCGTTTCTTTCGATGCCACTATCTCACCATTCAAATCATGAAAATCAATGATTTTATTCATGTGTTTTAGAGCTTTCTCCTTTGTATGGTGCCATGCATATGCCAAAATTTCATTTTTAGAAAGAAGAAATATCACCTCTACCCTAAAGCCAAATATTTCCATGCATCATCCCCTCATTTTAGGATAATGTGTAACTATTCCACGAAATTTAATCTTTGCATTTTTTATAATTTCTGTAATTTCATTCATATATCTTTCAAATTTGCTCTTATTAGAAATGATTTCATAACTTTCCGGATATGCCTGCTTCAACCATCTTTTAAATTCATTTCCGCTTGCTTTCAAATTCAAAAATTCAAACCAGTAAAAATCTGTAAAATCTTTTGTTTCATCTATCAACTTCTTCACATCTGTTAAATGAGGAATTATTGGGGAGATAAATGCATAGCTCTTGATACCATTTTGATGAATGGCCATTAAAGCCTTTATTCTTTTCTGGTTGCTTGGAGAAAATGGTTCAATGCTCCTTTTCACATTTCCTTCAAAACTATTGATTGTCAACCCCACCTCTATGTCTTTAAATTCTTTAAAAATATCAATATCTCTCAAAACCAAATCGGATTTAGTCAAAATTACTAATCTAATGCTTTTATCCATATTTTGTAGAACATTTCTTGTAAGCTCAAGTCTCTTCTCAATTGGTTGATAAGCATCGCTAGCGCTGCTCATATATACCTTTCCTTCAACATATTTGCCCTTTACAATCTCAGCCATATTTTCTTTGACAATGATCCAGCTCCCCCATTTCTCATAGCCATACCATTTTCCCATATATTTAGCATAACAGTATTTGCACGCATGCTGGCAGCCCACATACTGATTTATAACATAGCTTGCCCCAGGAATTGATGTGGGAATAAAAGGTCTTTTAGCTTTAATTCTCCTTATTTTTATCATTTTATCCCATCAAAGCAACCAGTTTTTCTTTCTCCTCTTTGGGAAGCTTCTTCATTCCTTCTTTTACAATCCATCTCATATTCTCAACTTTTGCCCATTTCATTAAAAATTCAAAAACAGCTTTTGAATCCTTCTTTGATATTTCTCTTAAAGCCCATCCAATAGCCTTCTTAACATCTTTATCTTCATCCTGAATTGCATCATTTAAAAATTCGAGGCACATCTCTGCATTCTGGGGTCTTGCTCTTATATAGGGGGGTATTGTTGCAATCGCCAATCTCCTAATCCATTTGTTTTCAGCTTTAATCCATTTTTCCATCATAGAAAACATTTCCTCTTGATTTTTGGTTGCTAGATTTACCATAACCTTCAACGCCAATTGATCGCAAATTTCCCAGTCAGATATATCTTCCAGAATTTCTAAAACAAATTTCTTTGTCCATTCATAATCATGCTTGCTTATCCTTCCAAGAGCAGCTATTACAATCAATCTTTCATCTCTTTTTCCAATTTTCCATAGTTTCAATAGCATCTCAAATTTTTCTTCTTCTCTCAGTAACAATTTTCCAAATTCATTTCCAATAGAATTGAGAAAAGAGGTTTTTGTCATATGAAGTTTAGCAGTCTTCTCCTTTTCAATTTCTTTTAAGATTGCTTTTATGGTGCCATTCTCTTTTTTCAATTCCTCATAGATTTGTCTGGCTATTTCTTTTATCATCTTTTTTAACCCAGTATGAATAAAAAAATTTTTGTGCAGCCATACTATTTATTTTGTGAAAAAAGCTGCGGTTATTGTGGCTGTAATTATCATCGCTTCCCTTCCTGCCTTCAGCGAGACCACACCGCAAAAAATAGATAGTAAAGGCATATGGATATGGGGCTCTACATTGTATGATGTCGGCATATCCAGATTTGTATCGGAGATGGAAAAGCATAATTTTTCAGATGTATACCTCTTGATAAAAGATGCTTCAGGATATTATACTTTTGATTTACTGGAAGCCCTGCTTAATTCCTCGGCAAAGCTGAGGATACATGCATGGATTATTTGCTTCTATGACGAAAGCCATGGAGGATGGATTGACCCAAATTCATCAGAATATAGAGAATATCTGATCAATGACATAATAATACCTGCTGTTGAAAAGGGGGCAGATGGAATATGCCTCGATTATATAAGATATCCTGGCAATGCCCATGGAGATACATATCCAATAACATCATTTTGCAGGGAGGTTAAAAAAATTGTTAAGGGGATAAATCCACATTGCGCTGTGTCGGCGGCGGTGATGCCGGAGATGGATGCAAATGCATTTTACTATGGACAGAGCTATGAAGAAATGGGGAAATATGTTGATTGCTTGCTTCCCATGACATACACCCATGCATACAAAATGCCACCATCATGGGTGGGAGAGGTTGTTTCATATATTAAAAAGAGGGTGAGTTGCAAAGTTGAGGCAATAATAGAGAGCACAGATGAAAATGGAATTTATATGGATAAGGATGAGTTGAAAAGATGCATAGATGCCGCTTTAAACAGTGGATCAGATGGAATAAGCTTTTTTAGATATCCGATAGCAGAATGGCAATATAGCGTAATTGATTTATATAATCCATTCTTTGACGACAAGCCGCCAGAAATAAATATTTCGTATCCTGAGAAAAATTGGTTCTATTTATTTGGGAAGAAATTGTTACCATGTGAGAATTTAACAGTTGTTATAGGATATCCAAGGAAAATAATTGTAAATGCAAGAGATGAGAGCGGGATAAAAATGGTGAAACTGTTTGCAAATGACATGCTGATTGGAACAGCATATAATGAACCATATGAATTTAATTTTGAATACAGGGGCTTTTATAAAATAAAGGCAGTTGCGATCGATAACTATGACAACATCGCTTTTGATACAATGGATCTTTTTATGTTGTGATGGATTTAGAATTTGCATTCGCAACTCGCAACCATAATTTTTTATATTGTTTCCTTTTAATTTAGAGAATGTTTAAAATAATCGAGCATACTGCCGACATTGGAATCGAAGCTTATGGAAAGACGCTTGAAGAAGCTTTTGAAAACGCTGCCAAAGGAATGTTCTCACTGATGATTGGAGATGGCAAAATAGAGAGCAAGGTTATGAAAGAGCTGGAAGTGCCATTCGATATGGATGAAGAGCAGTTGCTCGTAGATTGGCTTTCGGAATTGTTGTACATTCATGATGTTGAGCATCTTGTATTTGGAGAATTTGATGTTAAAATCGGAAAGGAAAAGCTCACAGGCAGAGCATATGGAGAGGAATATGATGTTAAAAAACATGGCTATGGAATGGAAATAAAAGCTGTGACATATCATATGCTTGAAGTAAAAAAGGATAAAAAGGGTTATGTAGTTCGCTGTCTATTTGATATATAAGGTGGTAAAATGTGGAATGGACCATTGGAAAAGATAGGAGAATATCGTTACATGATTCCAAAAAGCTACAGAGGCATCAATGGCAATTTGAAGATGAGAGTGCCAGCCCTTATATATGCAAGCGAGAAAATGCTTCCATCGATAAAGAAAGATAATGCTCCAGAGCAGGCTGCAAATGTGGCGACTATGCCGGGCATAGTAGGAAAAGCATTTGCAATGCCCGATATACACTGGGGATATGGCTTTCCTATAGGAGGCGTCGCTGCATTCGATGCAGAAGAGGGCGTAATCTCGCCTGGAGGCGTAGGCTTCGATATAAATTGCGGCGTCCGCCTTGTAAGAACAAATTTGCATATAGGCGATTTAAGCAGGGAGACAATAAAGCAGCTCGTTGATGAACTTTTCAAGAATGTTCCTTCCGGGGTTGGAAGCAAAGCCAGAATTCGCCTTTCCATGCAGGAAATTAATAGCGTACTCGACAATGGCGCCAGATGGGCTATTGAGCAAGGCTATGGGTGGGATGAAGACCTGGAATACCTTGAAGAGAATGGGTGCATGGAGGTGGCTGACTCAACCCTTGTTTCAGAAAAGGCAAAGATGCGTGGAAAGGAACAGGTTGGCTCTCTTGGGGCTGGAAATCATTTTCTGGAGATACAGAGAGTGGCGGAAATATATGATGAGGAAGCAGCAAAAGTTTATGGGCTTGAGAAGGATCAGATTACAGTAATGATACACACTGGCTCTCGCGGTCTCGGCCACCAGGTTTGCAGCGACTATCTTCGCATACTCGAGCAGGCTACAAAAAAGTATAACATATGGCTTCCAGACCGCCAGCTTGCATGCGCCCCAGTAAAAAGCAAGGAAGGTGAGAGATATTTCAAGGCCATGGCGGCAGCCGCCAACTTTGCCTGGACAAACCGCCAGCTTATCGTGCACTGGGTTCGCCAGTCCTTCGAGCATGTTCTGAGGGAGGATGCTGAAGATTTGGGCATGCATATTGTGTATGATGTGTGCCATAACATAGCAAAAATAGAGGAACATGTTGTTGATGGTAAAAAGATGAAGCTATATGTTCATAGGAAAGGAGCTACCAGAGCATTTGGTCCAAATAGGAGCCAGATTCCAATGAAGTATCGCCACATTGGGCAGCCTGTTTTGATACCTGGCGATATGGGAACAGCGAGCTTTGTTTTAAGAGCAAGAAACGAAGCTGATGAAGCCTTTGCATCGAGCTGTCATGGAGCCGGTCGTGTTATGTCGAGGAATGAAGCGAAGAGAAGATGGAATGGTCGCGAAATAGCAAAAATTCTTGAAAAGCGTGGTATATATGTTCATCCAGCAAGCTGGACAGTTATGGCGGAGGAGAGCCCAGATGCATACAAGGATGTTGGGGATGTCGTTGATGTCATGCATGGCGCTGGGCTGACAACGAAAGTAGCGAAAATGGTTCCGTTGGGTGTTGTAAAAGGATGATAATAGATTTGGCAATAAAGGCAGCAATATGCATAGTTTTTGCCGCCATTGTATACAAATATAAAGCTCTGGATATTGGAGGCACTTTATTTTCAACATTCATAGGGGCGATAATAATATTTCTCCAAGGAATATCATGGTTCATTCTCCTTTTGATTTTTTTTGTAACTGGAACAGTTGCAACTGGATATAAAATGAATTTCAAGAAAAGGAGACTGCAGGAAAAGGCAAAAAGAAAAACAATGAATGTCATAGCAAATGGAATCGTTCCAACCATGGTTGCCATATTTTCCATAAAAAATGATTTCTCATTTTTATATGCCTCCGCCATTGCAGTTGCCTTAGCAGACACTCTTGCATCGGAGCTGGGCGTTTTATCGGATAAAGCCTATTTCATAACAAATTTAAAGAGAGCGCCGCCTGGCACCAATGGCGCCGTCTCTTTGTATGGTGAGATATGGGCTTTGATTGGCTCGCTCATTATAGCAATATTTTCCATTCCATTGCTCCATTTAAAACCTGTATATGCATTAGGAGTTGTTATCATAGGAATGCTTGGGTGCCAGATTGACTCCGTTCTCGGAGCAACCTTTCAGGGCAAAGGAAAAGGGAATATTGTTTCAAGCGATACATTGCTTACGAATAACGATGTAAATTTGATATCAATTTCAATTTCCACACTTATTGCCTACATCATTATTGCAATCTAATGGAATATAACTATGAAGCCTGATCCAATCATGAGCAGTATTATCAGTATGGCAAGCAACTTATATTTCGTTTCCCTTTTCATTCTATCAATATTGCTATATCATCAACCTCGATTAAACTTTTTCCTTTTGGCTTTCTAACTATCTTAACGAATTCCCTGCCCAATTTTATTTCATTTCCTATTAAAGCATATCCTTTTTCCTCGATTTCATTTGCAATTTTCTCAGGATTCCTCTTTATTTCCTCTATTATCGTTTTGCTCTTTTCTTTGAATGTCGGTCCAATTTTATTGTACAATGGCTCCGCCATCAAAACATATTCAACCTCAAATCCTCCTATTTCAAGCTCCTCTATCTTCATCGTCTCCTTTATTGTTTCCTTTGCCTCTTCGCCAATTCCAGATATTTTCACTTTTTTGATGGGAGTATTCAAAGCAATACCATTTTTATTCTTCCACTCCCTTAACTTTGCTATAACCTTCTTTGCTCTCTCTCCAATCTCTATAGCTTTTTCATCGATTAACAATGGCTCAGGCCATTTTGAGACATGGATGCTTTTCTCGTTTTCAAATTTCTTGAAATGCACATCATATATTTCCTCCGCTATAAATGGCAGGAATGGAGCAATAAGCTTTGCTATCCCAAGGCCAATTTCATATAGAGTATATATGGCGGATGCATCTTTCTTTCCATATATTCTGTGCTTCACCATCTCTATATAATGGTCTGCAAACTCATGCCATATGAAATATTCTATCTTCTTCATTGCATCAGAAAATTCAAAGGAATCCATGTGTTGTGTTGCTTCTTCAATAAGTTTACTATACAAACTTAGGATCCATTTATCAATGATGTTGAGCTCGCCCGGCTTAGATGGCTTTGCTTCCACTGCGTTTCCGATGAATTTTTCAATATTCCATATCTTATTCATGAGTCTTTTTCCTCTCACCAGATCCTTGAAGCGGAATGGATTATCCTCTCCAAGTTTGCAGCCAGCAGCATAATAACGTAAGGCATCAGCCCCATGCTCCTTCATTATTTCTATGGGGTCAATAACATTGCCGAGAGAGGTATGCATTGGCTTTCCATCTGGGGCAAGAATGAAGCCATCTATCATGACCTCCTTAAATGGCTCTTTTCCAGTAAGCAATACACCACGCAAAATCGTATAGAATGCCCATGTCCTTATTATATCATGAGCTTGCGGACGCAATGACATCGGATACAGCTTTTTGAATAGCTCGTCGTCTCGCTTCCAGAAAGTGTTGTACAACGGGCTAATAGAAGAATCCATCCATGTATCGAAAACATGCTCACTTCCTTTTAGCTTAGCCCCGCAGACTGGGCATTTTTCAACAGGTGGGGCATCGATAGTAGGATCAACATAGCATTGCTTCTCTTCCGCCAGGACAACGTGCCCATTTTCGCATTCCCACAATGGCAAAGGCGTGGCAAAATATCGCTGCCTAGATATAACCCAGTCCCATTTCAGCGATTCCACCCATTCCTCAAGCCTCTTTTTCATGTGCTCTGGATACCATCTCATTCTATCTGCAGCTTTGAGGACCTCTTCCTTAAAAGGCAAAATCTTCAAAAACCACTGCTCCGTCTGTATAAACTCAATTGGCGTCTTGCACCGCCAGCACACGCCGACGCTCTGCTCCAGCTCCTCCTGCTTTATGAGATAACCTTCTTTTTTTAGATCCTCTATTATTGCTTTTCTTGCCTCCTCTATTTTCATCCCTGCATATTTTCCAGCAAGGCTGTTTAGAGTGCCATCTTCATTTATGCAAATTTTT
>JAGGWA010000137.1 GCA_021157745.1 Thermoplasmata archaeon | reverse complement strand
TATGAATTCATCATTTTCCAGTATCTCATTCCATCTCTCATCAAGCTTTTTGATTGTTGCTATTCTCATAAGCTCCCTCAAAATATCATCATATGTTTGTCCTTTCACAGCAAGTTTTTTCAATATTTCCTTTGTTTCGGGGGAGACAGATATTGTTGTATATTTCATGTTTTATAATTTTTATAAAATTGATGATACAATTTTTCAAGAAACCTTCAAATTATCTTTATGTGTTTGGAAGGAGATTGATTCCATTGAAAAATACCATAGTCATTGGAAAAGCATTTGTTGAAGCGGATTTGCGAGACAACATTGGTATTGAAAAAGTGGAATTTTACATCGATGGCGAACTAAAATCCATTGACAATGAAACACCATATTCATGGCAATGGAATGAAGCAGCGATAGGAAAGCATGAAATTATGGCAAAAGCATATGATGAAGCAGGAAACAATGCAACTATAACACAAAAATTCTGGATAATAAATATATAGCTTCTCTCCCCTTTAACTATATTTCTTGAACCCCATTTCTTCTGCTACTTCTCTAAAACACTGGCGGCAGAGATGCATTCCATATCTTCTTACAATTCCTCTTTTTCTTCCGCATCTCTCGCATCCTTTAATTCTGCCATATTCCTTTTTCTTTTCCTTTATTTTAATCATTCTACCACCTCCACATTGAATTCTTTCTTCATAAATTCCATTGCCTCCTGCCTGCTTACACGGTGGCGATGCGGCACCTTCCTCTTTTCTATTTTTCTTCTCTTTATTCTGTAACCAGGTTTTTCCAGGGTAACGCATATGTCCATTCCAAATATTCCTATATCTGGATCATATTTCATATCCTTGAATTCTGTGTGATCTGTTATTCCAAAAGAGAAGTTCCCCTCGTTATCAAAGGACCATTCTGGGAGCTTAAAGTTGCGAACCCATAAGGCTTCTTTAAGGAAATCTATGGCTTTCTGCTTTCTCAATGTTACTTTGCAGCCTATCGGCATGCCTTTTCTTATTCCAAAATCTCGATTTGTCATCTTGGCATAGGTGCGCACCGGCTTCTGCTTCGTAAGCATTTCCAAAACTTTTTCAGCCTTTCTTAACTTGTCGCCACCTTCCCCAACGCCTATGTTGACGGTAACCTTCTCTATCCTTACCTGCTCCATTGGGTTATTCATATATCTCCACCTTCGGTAATTCTACTAATGGTTTATCTTTTCCAATTGGAAATACATATGGCTTTATAGTTGAGAATCCTTTAAGCTTGACTATATTTGGCATTGGGCTTTTCGTCACAACAATTTCCTCTATTTCAGCTATTTCTCCAGTATGGGTTCCTCCTATGACGAGGGCAAGATATCCCTTCTCCAACGGTATTTTTTCCATTATTTCTTGCTCCGGCAAACTTATTTTCAAAACATCTCCAGTGTTGTAATTATTTTCCTCCGTTATAATATTTCGACCATCATGCAAGTTAAGCTGCAACCTTCCTCCTTTGACGGTCGTTTTATTCTCTATTCTGCTCAACTTCCATTTTGCTTCTTCACTATCAATCTTAACGAGTCTTAAATGACCTTTTGAATCGAAAAGGATGCGGTAATGCTCATCTATATCCGGAATTGAAACAACATCCATCAAGCCACACGGAAATTTATAGTCACGCCTACCCTTTCCATCAACAAGGATTTTTCTCGCTGCAATGATTTTTTTAGCTTCTCTCAAGCTGTCAGCAAGCTTTAAATAATCTCTGATAACCACTGCTAAAGGCAAGCTTCTCTCCACTGGATGCGGCCCAGGCGAGGGGCGAATAGCCCATTTTTTAACCTTTCTTGCGATCCTCCATGTCTCTGGAGCACTAAACCTCTTTAAATGTGCCATCTTTCCCCAAATCAACTTGTTATTAAAATATTTTACTATGGCTGGATATTCCTGTGATTTCGTGATATCTTATTTTATCATGTGAATATTGGCAAAATCTGTTTCTAATGGAACATTTTACATTCCAATAGCAAAATTTTCATGTCACGATTCTACAGGAATATCCTATGGCTGAAAGTTTAGCTTCAAGAATTGTTATGCAAAAATTTTGCACAACATTAAAAAAATTTATTAAAAATGACGGTTTGATAATTGTTATACATTGTCAATGTAACGGGCCGGGCGGAACGGTAAAGGAGCCCTACCCGGCGGGGTCGAAAGGAGGCAAGATGAAATGGCACAAATTTACAACGATTATAGTATGCATGCTGTTTGTAAGTAGTGCATTTTCTACAGCATTAAACAGAATGGAAGCAAAGAATGATGATACAATAGAAGTGCTGTCTATGAAAACAATAGAAAACATTACGGTTTTGGAGAACGGAAATGCCAGTATTTTTATAAATTCAACTATTTCATCATCTCCTCTTGCTGATATGTACAGAAATGCACTTGGCACTCCTTCTAACATTTCAACGGGAAAAATAATTCCAGTGCCAGAAAAGATGACTATTTATGGCGTGATAAATATAAGTAATGAAACGAGTTTGGTGGAAGCAAATATTTCAAAAATGGATATCCCTGTTAGAGAACAATTCTACGATGCTCTTTTTTTAGATCATTATTTTCTCTATGGGTTTGAAATAACACCTGCAGCAGCATATATTATGCCAAGAGGAGCAAACAATGAGATGAAAATTAGTGTAGAAGCAACTTCAGAAGGATTTGCAAGAAAAGAAGTAAAGGTTATAGCTGCTCCATGGGAAATTTATATCGGTCCACAAGATGAAAATGAAACAGGTTTGGCATTTGGTCATTTATTGACGCAAGTAAAATTCATTCAGGGATTTTTGGATTCCATAGATGGAAGGCAACAATATTATCATGAATGGAATATCGCTATTCTACTCCCAGAAGGCTCAACAATTTTAAATGAGGATGAACTTGACAATTTGGGATGGAAATTGTTTTTGGGCAACGACTCTTTTATAGATGCTCAAGTTACAGCTAATGGGAGAATCGTTACATTGCAACAAGTCATTGTCGTGGGTGAAGAACCCATTGCAATGGAAAAAGAAGATTTAATCCAATACATATCAAGCTTCAGAGTATTTAAAATAGACTATGAAATGGGAGGGAATGTTATATGCTGGCATTCCTTGAAAACAAATGGTGTAAATCTCAGCGATTGGTCATATAAATGGAGTACAACCATTTCACCGGGTGGTTATTCTGCGACTTTTGGGGGCGGCGGCGCACAGGCCACAATAACATTTACACCAAGTATGGAGGTATCTGGTTATATTGGATGGCGTTTTTCGTGGTTTTCTCTAAAATCATTTACAGCTTGGATGAAGTTTGAGCCTTCTATAACCGTGGGAATAGAAGCAACAGCTTCCATGGAATTTGAGAAAACACGGCAGAAACAATTGTTTACGTTGAGAATAGCAAGATTTTCCTTTTGGGTTGGTTTTATTCCTGTATGGGCAAATCTCGAATTTACAGGGATACTGCAGTTAAAATATGGAATAGATGGAAAGGTTACAATTGCTGCAACAGCAACAGCTTCTGTATGGTTCAAAGTTGGAGTGAGATGGACATCAAGCAATGGATGGGAGGATTTGTGTGATAAAGGAGTAAATCTATGCGAGTTAAAAGGACCATCTATTTCTGCTGAGGCAAATGCTTTTTTAAGACCGAGTCTCAAAATGCGCCTCCAGCTAATGGTATACAGCTTGGCGGGTCCATTTGTAGAATTTGAACCATATGCCGAGGGAAGTATCTCAGTTAAAACAAATGAGCCAAGTACATGGAAAATTGAAATTGGAAGTGCTCTAAATGCAGGAATTACATTTGCTGGTTTCCTAAAGAGTCTCCTTGACTTGGAAGATTATGAATTCAATATAGCGAAATGGATATGGAAAATATGGAGTGGAACGATAATTCCGCCGAAGCCGCCGAAACCAAAGATATATGTTCTTAAAATAAATGCAATAACCCCTGAATTTGGAGGAACAAATCCAGGAATTGGAGAGCACAAAATAACAGAAGGGCAGACAATTATAGTAAGAGCTATACCAAAAACAGGATACGGATTTGGATACTGGCTTTTGGATGGAGTAAAAATATTCAATAATCCAATTTCAATAAAAATGGTTAAGAATCATACTTTGACTGCTGTCTTTCAAGCACGGATAGATATTTCAATTAGAGATGATAAAGGAGGGCATAAAGGAGGCAACACAAACCCATCGCCAGGCAGACACTGGTTTGATGTCACAACGGAACAAAAAGTGCAAGCAACCCCCACTAAAGGAAGCTCATTTGATCACTGGGAATTAGACGGTAAAAATGCAGGCAATAATAATCCAATAAAAATTACAATGGATAAGAACCATAATTTGATTGCGTTTTTCAAATATGTGCCTTATCATGATATCGGATTTCACAATGCCTCTCTCTTCTATCCAAATGCAACAATGGTTGAAAATGAGAAGATGAAAGAAATGTATGTAGAGAGGGGAAAGAAAATAGGTGTGATATATCGTTTTGGAAACTTTGGAACGGAAAATGAAAGTTACATTGCAAGTATCTGCTTCAATGGGAAAGAAATTGCCAAAAAACCCGAAAAGATTATTGCAGCTACTCAAAAAAATATTGGCCAGTATTTCATAATAGATACATCGCCATTTGAGCCAGGAAGATATAATGTGACATTAAAATTAGAAATGAAAAGAAATAAAGATATGAATCTTTCCAACAATCAGATATGGGCAGGAGACGTCATTATAGAAAAAAAAGGAGTAAGTCTTTCCCTTATATCACCGAGAGATAGGTATGTATATATCTTTGGTATACCAGTTATGCCATTTCCTCCAGACTATCAGCCGAGCATGCATTTCACTCTCATAATTGGTTCAGCATTTTTTGTAGCAATAGCAGAATGCAGTGCAAAAATAGAAAAGGTTGAATTCTGGATAGATGGAAAACTTTATTATTCAGCCCGCTTCCCACCCTACATTTGCCTATGGATGGCTCCTGCTGGCGCCAGCTGGCACCATCTAAACGTTGTTGCATATTGCAAAAACGGAAGGAGCACAATGGAAAGCAGAAAAATAGCAAGCCTTGGTTTACTTCCGTATGGAGGATGACGGCTTATATAACAACCCTCTTCCTTATTCTTTATTTTTCATAAACTATCTCATCATCTTTTCATCAGATTCTGACCCTTTCATCACCTTTCAGCAAATTTAATGCAGCATTAATATATAAAGCATGCTTTTATAACTAATGACAAAATATTGTCCAGTTTGCGGTTCAAGCAATGTTGAATGGTTGCTTCCTCAAACATGGAGTGTTTGGCATTGTAAGGATTGTGGTTATATTGGAAGCTTGATTATAGAAGATGGAGAGCTTGCGGAAGAGCTGAGGAAGGAATGGGAGAAAAAGCTAAAGAGAAAGAAGGATTCCAGCGATTAAAGCAAATATTATTCCAATCCAGTTTTCAAGGGAGAGCTTTTCTTTTAAAAATATGACGCTTAAAACAACAGTTATTAAGGGATATAAGGCAGTAAAAGAAACAACTATGCTTGCTTTTTCTTTTTCCAGTGCAATATACCATATTATTGAGCCACTTATACCAAGAGCAGTTGCGACCATTACATAGAAGACCCCACTCTGTATTTTTAATGATGCATGAGGAATCAAAAAAGATATTATGAGGATGCTTATTACAATGGCAATTCCATTATTCCATATCAATGCTTCTTTTATTCCTATTTGCTCTACTCCTATCTTAAATAAAAAAGCCCATAATCCCCAGAGAAAAATGACCAATATGCTCAGCAATATTGTTTTCATTTCATTGATTCCTTCTCAAGCAACTTTCTTCTTTCCTTCGCAGTTCTTCCAGTGGCTTCATACAAAAATTGATTCCATTTTTTAATTGCCTCATAATCATCTCTCACCTCTGATGGCGGGGTTATATCCACAATAAGGTTGTTTCCATTTTTCTTCATATATATTTTTCCTATTGGCTCCACAACGAATTCTATGCCTTCATTAACATCTCCTTTAACGCCAAAGTATTTCTCGATTAGCTTGTTTATATCCGCTTTATGCCCTCTCTTTATCGAATAATTTCTCATGAAGAAAAAACCAAAATGTTATTAAAAATTTTTTAATAGCAGGGTATGAAGATTGTAATCTCATTGGGAGGCTCATTGCTCTATCCCTTGAACGAAGATTACATAAAGCAGATAGTTAACTTCATTAAAAATTGCAAGGAGAAGCTTTACATTGTTACTGGAGGAGGTAAAATTGCAAGGGAATATATTGTAATGGCAAGAAAATCTGGAGTGAGTGAGAAATATCTCGATAAAATTGGAATAGCGGTGACGAGAGTAAACGCTATGTTACTGGCTTCATATTTCAAAAAGAAGGTTCCATGCAGCATTGAAATGGCTGCGAGGATGGCGCCGCCTGTCATCATGGGCGGGACAACGCCCGGGCATTCAACTGATGCTGTGGCAGCCAAACTTGCGAGCGTAATTAAAGCGGATTTTCTTATAATTGCAACAGATGTAGATGGAATATATGATAAGGATCCAAAAAAGCATAGAGATGCGAAGATGTTTGAAAAGGTTGGCGTTGATGAATTGCAAAAAATTGCAGGCAGAGGATGGAAAAAAGCTGGAGCAAATGTTGTTATCGATGCCATAGCATGTCGCGTGATAAAAAGAGCGGGAATAAAAAGCGTTGTTTTGAATGGAAGAAGTTTAAAACAATTGGAAAATGCTATATATGGGAGGCGATTTAAAGGAACGGAGATAATAGTATGACGGTGATACCACCCCACAACCATTGTATCATATGCGGAAAGGCAATTCCTGCTGGCGAGAAATTTTGTTCTGAAAAATGCAAGCAGGAATATGAAAGAATGGTGAAGCGAAGAAAGCTTTACGTTTATTTGATGTATCTCGCTTTAGCTTTGCTACTAATAATGCTTTTTGTAAGTTATCGTTAATCATGCAACATTTCTTTCATCCAATTCGGCAGAGCAAATGCAGCCATGTGCATTTCCGCATTGTAATGGCGGGTCTTTATTTTCCTTTCTTCATATCTTTTCTTTATTTCGTCTTCATTCAATTCATAATCGCCAGCTATCATAAAACTCCATAAGCCGGAAGGATAGGAAGGCATATATGAAATGTAAAATCTTCTGTTTTTCAAAAAGGCTGAATTTTTCACTATAGCCTTGAAATAATCCTGCTGGAAAAATGGAGACTGGCTCTGCGTAACCATTATATCTGCTATGCCCATAGCAGCTTCATAGAATTGTTTGCTTGCAATGTGACTGCTGAAAATGTTTGGATCTGTGCCATCAACAATAACAACATCAAAATGTTCCCTGCAATTTTTAACGAATTCTATTCCATCTTCATAAACAATGTTCACCCTTTCATCATTCAGAGCTCCATTATCTATGCCCACATATTCCTTGCATTTTTCAACAACCTTGGCATCGATCTCAACAACTGTAACGCTGCTGGGCCCATGCTTCAGAGCCTCGCGGGCAGCGCCGCCGTCGCCGCCGCCTATTATAAGCACTTTTTCTGGAGAGGGATGCATCATCATTGGCACATGAACAAGCATTTCATGATACATCATTTCATCTCTTTCCGTAAACTGAATTTTTCCATCCAGAACAAGCATCTTTCCCAAAGGTGTTGAATAAATCTCTATTTTCTGAAATGTTCCTCCTTCGTATAATTTTTTATCCGCCCTTATCATGAAACCAGTGCCATCATGCCTTTCAATAAACCACTCCATGAAAGAAATGTTTTTTCTATTTAAATATGAAAGCATCAAGTTTTGCCTGTCCTTTTGGCATTCTCTTCCTTTTTGCCTCCATTTTTGCAACCATTTCTTTAAGCCTCTTTATATTCCTCATCATCTTTGCCTCCTTTCTTTTGCTACTCCAGTAATATGCTTCATCTCTCGAACCCTTCATAATGAGTATTATAACCTCGCCTGGCACCCCAGCACGAGCTGTTCTTCCTCGCCTCTGTATGTAACGAATGGCAGAAGGAACTGGCTCATAGAATAAAACAAGGTTTGTGGATGGAATGTCTATGCCTTCCTCGCCTATACTCGTTGAAACAAGAATGTTTACCATGCCTTCTTTAAATTTTTGTATAACTTTTTTCTGCTCTTCTTGCTTCATTCCATCTTTTCCCTGCCCAATGAAACGAGCTGCTTTAATTCCAATGCTTTCAAGTTCATCCACTATTGCATCTATGGTATCGCGATATTCTGCGAATATTATTATTCTTGCATTTTCATTTTCTTTTAAGCGCTGCATGACGATCTTCTTAACATACTTCATCTTAGGGTTCTCAAATTCCATGTTTGCAATATCCTTTTTTATCTCCCTGTATAGCATACTTTTTCTTATTTTCATCGCCGCCCTGCTTGAATCCAGCTCCATTTTCTTAATATATTCTTTTGCAGCATCTATGCTCTGGCTTGTGAGCAATTCTTTCAAATGATACAGTTTTATGATTGCCGAAATGATGCTTATTGCATTGTAATAGCTTCCTGCCCTGCTCAAATTCTTCTGCAATTTTTCCTGCAATTCTATCAGCATTTTTTTTGTTAGGCGAGAAGGCGCTATCTTAACATAGCTTTTTAGTTCCATGGCAAGTTCTCTTATCAAAAAATCTATTTTCATTGCTATCCTCTTTATTTCTTCCGGCATTGGAATGAGTATCCATTTTATCTTGCGCTCAGCAACATATGGCTTGACATCTTTATCATATTCGCTCCTCGCCTCTATATTTTCTATTGCAAGATTTTCAATGACTTCCTTAAGACGGGAATAATCACTTCCTGGAGATGCGGTTAAGCCAATTATCTGCACACCATGCTGTATGCATTTCTTTGCTATCGCAACATAAGCATAGTTTCCCACCGCCCGATGAGCTTCATCAAACACAACTAAAGAATATTCTCCCCAATTTATTGTATCGATATCATTTTGAATCGTTTGGGGTGTGGCTACGATTATTTTACCTTTTTTATACAACTCTGCTCTCTTTTCCTTTTTTATTCCTCCTGTAATTAAAAATATCGAATCGATACTCGTCAATTCCTTCAGGCTTGCATAATGCTGCTCACATAATGGTTTTGTAGGAGCGAGAAACATAACTTTTCCATATCTTGCTTTGTAAGCTATCGCGAGTATTGCTATTATCGTTTTACCTAAGCCGGTAGGCAAAACAACGAGCGAGTTTTTATCTTTTATGGAGTTGAAAATGTTTATCTGATAGTCTCTTTTATAAATTTTGTATGGCTTTATGTTTTCCATTTCAATGAATTCAATCACATTTCTAATGCTTTAATGCATTATAACTCTTGCTTAGGCAATTCATCTGGCAATGAAAAGAATGCTATTATCTCGAGAATCTTTGCAATGAAAATGATCAGGAAGCCGATGAAAATTATGAGGGTTGCAGCGCCAACGAGATAAAGCAATCCAGTTGTGTGGAATAAATCAACGCCTGTATGATGAGCAATCGAGTAATAGCTATTCTTTACAAATATCGCAGAAATTAGATACAGAATCCAGAAAATAACCAAGGCTGCAACCACACCAAGCAAAAGCCTCTTCAAAGAAAAGAGATGTGCAGCTTCTTTAATTTCGGAGGGATGGAAAAGCACACCTGTTCCTACAAATGCAAATAATGCAACAATGGCAACAATGATTGAAACAATGTCTAAGATGAATGCAATGAGATAGTTTGTAAATATGCTCTCATCCTTTGTTTCTTCAGCTATATATTTCACAGCCACCAGAACCAAAACAACACCAATGATTGAAACAATGCCTCCAGCATAAGGAATAACGCCCCCAACAAGCCCTAGGATGGCGCCGATGCCGCCATAAATCCTTGCCTGCGATAGTTTCATATTCATATTCCTCATTCCAGATATAAATATTTTGAAATTTTTTATTTCACGATTCCTTTCCCGACTATCCTCGGAGGCTTTGAATCCAGATGCGCTATGAAAAAGCTTGATGGCTTTTTGAACACAATCGACCTATTTAAAATGAATTTGTCCTCGTATCTTGTCATAATGAACTGCACCCATTTTCCGATATGAAAAACCATTCCATTCTTTATTTCTCCCTTCCAGTATCTGTTTACCGCAACCTCCATTTTCAACTCATTTTCCATATCAAGTTCTTCGGATGAGAGAATGTATCCCCGCCTTAGTTCATCCACGCTCACATTTTTCAAAGCGAGTCCAACTCTGTCTCCTTTATTCGCTATATCAAAATCTTCATCATGCTTCTGTATGGAGCGAATATGAACGACTTTATTCAGAGGATACAATCGTAAATCATCATGTTTTCTTATGCTTCCCTCAATCACTGTTCCAAGAACAACCGTTCCAACACCTTTGACATTGAAAAAATGGTCTATGGCTACTGTGCCCTTCTCCGCTTCCCTTTCTTCTTTTTTCAACACCGTTTCCATTAAAAATTCTCTCAGCATGGCAGGATTTTCAACAAAATGGGCTTTGAATCGAAATTCTTTCAAAAATGGTTTGATTTCTTCCTCCGAAACATTTTCTAAAACAAAAATTGCATTTTCTATTCCGATTGTATCCACTGCAATCATAGCCTCTCCGAGGTATGCATCTATTGAAGAAACGACAAATATGGCTACTTCAGAAACACTTATGGAATAAAACAATGAGGAGAGTTTTTCAGGATAGCTCGTTGGCTCTATAGCTGTTATGGTAGCTGAACCTTTCTTGAAATTGTAAAAGGTTACATCGCTTTCTGTCCCTTTTTTTCCTATTTCCCTTCCATAGCCTTTTCTTCCTATCACTGCAACATTCAAATTTGCCATATTGGTATACACGCCACCTTAAAATTTTTTATATGGCTTGGCATTGTTTAAACATACATGGCTATTTCAGGATTAGAAAGTTTGGTGGAGAGATGGGAGCGTTTATTTCAGGATTATTTTAAGGAAGAGATTGAAAGTGCTGCATTGCTCTATCCAGATAAAAAAAGTTTGTTGCTTGACTATTGGGACATCGATAAGCACGATTCCGAGCTTGGCGAGCTCTTGCTGGAAAAGCCATATCATACTTTGAAGGCTGGGGAGAAGGCTTTGCAGAGCATTGATAGCATAGCTGAGATGCCAAGGCTGCATTTAAGAATAAAAAATCTGCCCGAAACAAGAAAAATAGAAATAAGGGATCTGCGCTCCATCCATCTAGGAAAATTCATAAGTGTTGATGGCTTAGTAAAAAAAGTTACGGAAGTCAGACCAAAGCTGGTGGAGGCAGCCTTCCAATGCCCGAAATGTGGAGCGATAACGAGGGTGAAGCAGGAGGAGAATATACTCATGGAGCCAAATATCTGCCCAAATTGCAACAGAAAGGTAAAGCTTAAATTGCTGCCAGAAGAATCGATTTTCATTGATTCTCAAAAAATAGAATTGCAGGAAAGCCCAGAGGGGCTGAGAGGCGGCGCCCAGCCTATGAGGCTAGTGGCTTATCTTGAAGATGACCTCGTTGGAAACATTGTGCCTGGCGACCGCATAACGATAAACGGGATATTACGCATCCAAGCAAGGAGGAGGGGGCAGCTTAAGCTAACGGAATTCAACAGAGTAATGGATGTGAACAGCATTGAGTTAAAAGAACAGGCTTTCGAGGAAATTTTGATCGATGCTGAAGATGAGCGTCGTATAATGGAGGCGAGCAGGGATCCAATGCTTCCTGTAAAAATAAGGGAATCGATAGCTCCAACAATATATGGGCTTAAGACGGAAAAAGATGCTTTATCATTGCAGTTATTTGGAGGCGTTCCAAAAACGATGCCGGATGGAACAAAAATAAGAGGAGATATCCATATACTTCTTGTGGGAGATCCTGGAACAGCAAAAAGCCAGTTGCTTCGTTACATCTCTCAGCTTGCTCCTCGTAGCATATACACTTCTGGAAAATCAAGCAGTGCAGCAGGTTTGACTGCCTCTGCCGTCAGAAGCGATGAATTTGGAGAAGGAAGATGGACTTTAGAGGCTGGAGCCCTTGTTTTAGCTGATCTTGGCATAGCATGCGTTGACGAGCTTGACAAAATGAATCCAAAGGATAGGGATGCATTGCATCAAGCCATGGAACAGCAGGAGATAAGTGTTGCAAAGGCTGGAATAAACGCCACACTTAAGTCAAGATGCGCTTTACTTGGAGCTGCAAATCCAAAGCTTGGGAGATTTGAGGAATACACGCCAATAGCTGATCAAATAAACATACCTCCTGCCTTGCTTTCCCGCTT
>JAGGWA010000099.1 GCA_021157745.1 Thermoplasmata archaeon | reverse complement strand
TTATTCGGTTTCAAAGCAGAATTTGAAATCGTCGCCATAGACAGCGAGAATGATACCGTTGATTTAAAATGGATTCCGAAGATTGGGCAACGCTTTACAATGCCTCAGTATTGGTATGCCCAACCAATAGCCGAGCCGTACTGGCTATGGAAAAATGCAACAGAAGTTATTTCATTCAATGAAACAAATGTCACCCTACGCATAACTCCGAATAAGGTGCATAACATAACCGTGTTTCCATGGTGGGAAAATGCGAGCAGCGCTGGTTATAACGATACAAAAATATGGATTACAACAACCCCTCCATTGGGAAATTTCACCATACAATGGGGAAATTATGAAATACCTGGTAAGGTTTTGAATGTTACAGCAGATAAAATAACTGTATGGCTTAAATATGGAGAAAATGAGACGACACAGGAAATAAACAGAACAGAATATTTTGATAGAATCATAACGCTTCCAAGAATATTTAAGGGATTCCCGCAGCTTTATATCCAGGACGATTTGAATGAAATAGGATATTCCTTCCATGAGTTAGCTGGCAAAAACGTCACATTCAGAGTAAAGCTCCTGAAAATCTACAGGCTTGGCGATTGATTAGCTATCTCGGCTTCAAAAAATTTCAGGAACTCCTCCTCGCTCCCCTTCGGAATCATCGCACCCGCAGCCATTTTGTGGCCGCCGCCATCGCCGCCCGCCGCAATGGCAGCCCTCGCTATGGCTATGCTGAGATTTATGTTCATATTTTTTGGTGCCCTCACCGATATTTTTATTCCGTTGCCATTTTCGACCATGCCAACAAGGGGTTTTTCTATTCTTTCTCCTTCAAGGAGCATTCCTGTTATTGTCCCCAATATCGTATCCTTTATCTTCTTTCCAGCAATGAAATACTTTATTTTGCTCCTTTCGTTCAAATTTTGCTTGGCAATTTTTATTCCATCCTTTATGTTTTTTCTGTGAGCAACCATGAACTTTTTCATCTTATTGTAATCTCCATTGATGCATGCGTGGATGGCTTCTTCATATTTTTCATATTTTGCCATTGAATTTATTCCCGCTGCTATCTCTCTTAAATCATATCCATTCAACTCATACACTTTCCCATATATCTGCATGATGTCATCCTTTTCGTATCCAAGTTTTGCCATCATTTTTACCATCGATGACAACAAAGCTCTTTTTTCCTCTCTGTTAAGCTCATTCCACGATTTTTTTGTATCTATGCCAATATTTTTTAGAAATCTCACACTCATTCCAAAATTTTTGAAGAAAGGAGGAATTAATGGGGAGAAGGAAAGCATTCTGGGCAATGGCAAATTTCTTCCATAAAGCCTTATATCATTTCTTTCCACAACATTGGAATTTTTCAATATATAGCCATTCAATCCTCTAAATCCATTTCTATCCTGCAAATCTCCTGCAGCCCCAATCAAGGCAATATCAGCATGCTTTTTAGCTATCAGATACATTAGGCCAGAGGCTGAAATTTCCTCTCCTCCATCTATCCCATAATGGAAGGGATTCAGTGAATTTGGAAAAAAATCATTTGAAAAATGATGGTCAACTATTATTGCATTTATTCCATGATTCAATATTGCATTTATGCTGCTGTTTCCAAGATCAACAAACAAAATATCATTGCTTCTAAATTCATTCAGCAACTCCTCCTCAATATGGTTGGTAAATTTTATTTCATGCTCAATTCCATTTTCTTCAAGAAAAAGTTTTGCTATCGCCGCCGCCGCAACTCCGTCCGCATCTGCATGAGCTACAATGGTTATATAATGCTTTTTTTTGATAATCTCTGCAATTTCTTTAGCTTTTTCCACTATTCCCATCCCTCTCCCCATTCTAAATGCACTGCAAATATATGACTCTTTTTGTTTAATTCATTTGAATTCTCTTCTATAAATAAGGCGGGAAGTTATCAAATGATACAGCATTGGAAGACTTGCATTTTTCAAAAAAGATTTGAAAATGTTTGAATATGAAAAGAATTGCTTAATCAGCCATTTCACTCCATATAAAAGCATCTCTGGCTCCATTCTCTTTGGAAAATGAACAACATGGTACAAATCATATTTCTCCCAGTCATATGTAAAAATCCTGTTTTGCTCTTTTAATTCATCAAAGAGAGGTGTTCCGGGAAATGGCGTCAGTATATTGGCTCCTATCGAATCAATATCCAGATCATAAATAGCTTCGAGAGTTCTTTCAAAAACTTTTTCATCATCGCTATCAAAACCAAAAACAAGAGAAGCTATGGCTGCTATACCATGCTCATGGAGCATTTCAACAGCTTTTTTGTATTTCCTTATATCATTTTTCTTTCTTGCCTCCCTCAAGGCATCTTCAGAAACACTCTCCATGCCTACAGCCCATGCAATGCATCCTGCTTCTCTGGCGAGGCTGAGCAATTCTTTATCTCTCGCCAGCACATTTATGTTTCCAAAGCATGCAAATTTTTTATTCAGCGATGCCATAGCTTTGAAAAGAGCTTTTGTATAAGATACATTGATGGTAAGAGAAGAATCATAAAATACAAAATATTTCCCAGCTTTTTCTATTTCTTCTATAACCTGTTTCAATGGCTTTTTCATATATTTGCCTCCTATTGCAGAATTTGAAATGGAACAAAATTTGCACCTGTAAGGGCAGCCTCTTGTTGCCTCTATCCCTTTTATTATACCTTTTCCCCTTCCATTGAACAATGGAGATGCAAGAAAAGATGGCTGGGAAAAATAAAATGGTTTTAGCTCTCCATTCAAAGCATCTTTCATTATTCCATCCCATATCCCTTCTGCATTTCCTATAACGACGCTATCGGCATGCTGTTTGGCTTCTTCAGGCAATGCAGTCGGATGATATCCGCCGAGCACAACTTTTGTTCCAAGATTTCTGAATCTATCGGCTATTTCATAGGCCCGAGGAGCGGTTGCAGTGAATGCAGATATTGCAACAATATCATAGCTGCTTTCAAACTTTATTTTTTCATAGTTCTCATCCACTATTGTAACATCGTTGTCTTTACACAGGGCTGCTATTTGATATGCTGTCAGAGATTGCCACATTGTTAGACGCGTTAAAAGTAAATCATATGTGCTTCGCCTTTTCTTTATTGCAGGCATCACAATCAAAATCCTCAATCTTTCATTCAAATTTTTAGCGTTCATTTTATGAACGCTATAATATTGGATGCTTATTTATAAAAATTTCGTAAAGGTGCCATAAATCGTAAATTTTTTCTTTTCCCTGCCATTCATTATCATGGCAAAGTGGTTATGCTTTGTTGTTATCGCAATTCTTTTAATTCCGAATATAGGAGCAAATGAAAAAAGAATGAATGAGAGATATGCAAATAGCGTGAAGGAAAATGATATGCAACATTTCAATGATTTCCATCATTCATTCTTTTCTGATTTTATCCATCGCATATTCATGAAAATGAAAAACTATGCTCCTATTGCTTTGATGAAAAGTTGCGAAGGCATTGCTGGAAAAAGCATTGTTTTTGATGCTTCTTCAAGTTATGATGCTAACGGCGATGCATTGCAATACAGATGGGATTTTGATAACGATGGCATGTATGATACAAAATGGCTTTCTTCTCCAACAATAACTTATGCTTATAATAAGCCATACAATGGTTATGTTAAATTACAGGTAAGTGA
>JAGGWA010000089.1 GCA_021157745.1 Thermoplasmata archaeon | reverse complement strand
TTCCTTTCCTTTTATACAAGCATGATGGAATCTCCCTTGCTTTAATTTCTTTATTTCTGAACATCTCTATTTTTATTTCCTCGCTGAATGGCATTCCATCATGAAATTCTTCCAGTGGCTTTATTTTTTTCAATGCTTCCTTTCTCATTATCCACATTCCAGATTGCGAATCCTTAATTTTTATTCCATATAAAAGGCGGAGAGTAAAAGACAGAATAAAGTTGCCAATGAAATGCTTGAAACTCATTGCTCCATGTCTCAACTCAGCGAATCTATTTGTTGTTATGAAATCAAGTTTTTCTTTAAGCAACAAATCAATGTATTCATGAACTTTATCAAAAGGATATGTGCCATCGGCATCTCCTGTAACTATTATGTCGCCATCCGCCATTGCCAAGCCTGTTTTATATGCCCTTCCATACCCCTTGCGGGGCTCTATTATAACTCTGGCTCCTTTCTGCTCCGCTATTTCCCTTGTTTTATCTTGTGAGTTTCCATCTATCACAAGAATTTCGTATTTCCATCCTCTCTTTTTGAATTCTTTGGCATCGATGCTGTCTATCGTCACCCCTATGCCTTCCTCCTCGTTAAGTGTGGGTATGACAAAGGTAACTTTCATCACATAGCCATGCACATTCTTTTTAAAATTTTTTGTATAATTTTTTAAGCGTTGAAGCAATCATATCATGGATTTGCTGATTAAAAATATTGGCACGCTATTCGATGGCCACCGCTTCATAAAAAATACGAGCATTTATGTCGAGAATGGAATAATAAAAAGCGTCGGAGAAGACGCAGGAAAAAACAGGAAAGCTGAAGAGGTTGTAGATGCCAATGGCAATTTCGTTATGCCTGGCTTCATAGACAGCCATACCCACATCGCCTTTGCTGGCTATCGTGACTTCGAAATAGAATGGAAGATAGAGGGCTTGAGCTACGAAGAAATCGCGCGGCGGGGCGGCGGCATTTTGTACACGGTAGAGCAAACAAGGAAAGCGAGCAAGGAAAGAATAATAAAGGAAATGGAAGAAAGGGCTGAGCAAATGTTTTTTCATGGAACAACAACCATAGAGGTGAAGAGTGGATATGGGCTGGATAAGAAAAATGAGATAAAGCTGCTCGAAGCCATAAATGAAATGAAAAGCCATGCGAGCATAATCCCAACTTTCCTTGCCCATGCCATTCCGCGTGGCTACGATGGCGACGAATATACTGATTACGTCACAAACGAAATTCTTCCAGAAGCAGGAAAACTTGCAAGATTTGCGGATGTTTTTTGTGAGAAAGGATATTTCAATGTGGAGCAATCTGAAAGAATATTGAGAAAAGCAAAGGAATATGGAATGGGAATAAAAATTCATGCCGACGAGTTCTCATGCATGGGCTGCAGCAAACTGGCTGCAAAGCTGAAGGCAAATTCAGCCGACCATTTACTCATGGCAGATGATGACAGCCTTAAGGAAATGAAAAGGGCTGGCGTTGTTGCAACATTGCTTCCTGCAACCCCTTTTGCTTTAAATGAGCCATATCCAAATGCAAGAAAAATGCTTAATCTTGGCTTGGATATTGCAATAGCTACTGATATGAACCCGAATTGCTATGTTGGAAACATGCAGTTCATAATACAGCTTGCTGTATATAAACTAAGGATGCCTGTCATCGAAGCATTGAAAGCGGTAACAACGAATGCTGCAAAGGCACTGAATTTAAAGGATGTTGGAAGCATCGAAATAGGGAAAAAAGCCGACATCATAATTTTAAATGCAAAATCACCAAATTTCATTCCATATCATATTGGAACAAATCTTGTGGAAACGATAATAAAAGATGGAAAAATTTATTCAAAGGAGTGAATCGATATCCAAGCCAACTTCTTCCTTTTCTTTCCTTAATTTCTTCAGCAATGCTTCTATTTTATTTTCCAGCTCCTTGCTTTTTCTAAATATAACTATTTCCTCTCTCATTTTTTCAAGAACCTTCTTCATTATATCCTGCTTCCTTTTCAATGGAATGAGTCCAGAAGGATAATCAAATTCAGCTATTCTATCATAAATGGCTTCCATATCTTCGACAATTTCCTCCACTTCCTTCACATTTCCCTCCTTCAGTTTATACATGCCACGCCTTCTCAACTCGCCTATGACGTCGGCCAAACCCATAACATATGCTGTATAGCTTACCTCTATATCCTCCGGATATGGAAGCTCCTCATCCTTCACAATTGCCAGAAAAATCTTGCCCTCCGCCACCTCCTGCATGGCGTTTTCCATATAGCCTGCTGTAAGCAAATCTGGATGCTCAGAAAGCTTTTCTTTTAATTCCTGCAGCAATTTCACAGCTTTGTCAAGCCTTTTGGCAGCGTTTTCGATATCGCCATTGTGCAACTTTTTTATGCTTTTTCTGCTCTCCCTTATTATATCTCTGCATTTTTTCAATGCTATTTCCCGTAAATCATCCTTTTCATTGAGCTTTTTTTCGATCGCATTTGCTATCTCATCCAGATTTTTCATAATGATAATCAAGATGGCAAATATAATATTTGGGTTGAACGGTTCAATCCATATTCCTTACGACTTCTTCAGCCATTTCAAGCGTCGTCGCATTTCCACCCATGTCATATGTTTTAACTCTGCCCTCTTTTATTGTCCTCGCTATTCCATTTTCTAGCATCGAAGCCATCTTCTTTTCTCCAAGCCATTCAAGCATCATTTTTACCGAAAGAAGCATGGCCGTTGGATTAACAACATATTTGCCTGCATATTTTGGTGCACTTCCATGCGTGGGCTCAAATATGGCATAGTTATCGCCGATGTTTCCGCTGCAGGCGAATCCTAAACCACCTACAAGCTGAGCTGCAAGATCAGATATTATATCACCAAACATGTTTGATGTAACGATGACATCATAATTTTGCGGATTTTTGATGAGCCACATTGCCATGGCATCGATATTTGCCTCTCCATATTCTATGCCCTTGTATTGCTCAGCTATTTTCCTTGCCTCTCTTATCATCAGGCCAGATGTTTCCCTTATAACATTTGGCTTCTCAACAACCGTGACTTTTTTTCTTCCATACTCCTCTGCATATTCAAAAGCCTTCTTTACTATTCTCTGGCATCCCTTCCTCGTGAAAATTCGCAACGATATAGCCATATCTTCGTTATCAACATTTTTGAAGCGAGCCATATTTGGATGGCTTCTCTCAAGCATCTCTCTAACATCTGATGGCACAGGATGAAATTCTACACCAGAGTATAGCCCCTCTGTATTTTCCCTGAATATCACCAAATCAATGTCATCTCGATAATTCAATGGATTTCCCTCATATGCTTTGCATGGGCGAACGTTAGCATACAAATCAAAAAGCTGTCGTAGCTTAACGATGGGGCTGAAATATTCAACCTTGCCCTTTAAATGCTCTGGCAACTCTTTTTGTGCCTCATCTTTTGGCTTGGATGTTATCGCTCCAAATAAAGCGCAATCTGTTTCCTTCATCATCTCTATGGTGCGTTCTGGCAGTGGATTTCCTTCCTTTTTCCAGAATTCCCAGCCTATGTCTCCATATATGTATTCCGCATCCAGGTCCAAAGCGTTCAAAACAATCTGGGCTGCATCCATCACATCCTTTCCTATTCCATCTCCTGGCAACATAGCTATTTTATACTTCATATTTTCTCCCTCACATATGGTATCAATCCACCAGCTTTAATAATTTCCATCAGGAAAGGAGGCAATGCTTTAAAACTGTATTCCTTTCCTCGGCTAAGATCTTTTATTACTCCATTTTCAACATCTATTTCTATTTCGTCTCCATCATTTATTTCATCTGCATTTTTGCATTCTATGACGAGCAAGCCATTGTTTATGGCATTTCTGAAGAATATGCGAGCAAAGGATTTGGCTATGATGGCATCAACGCCAGCATATTTGAGGCATGTCGCCGCCTGTTCCCTTGAGGAGCCGCAGCCAAAGTTTTTCCCAGCAACTATTATATTCCTTTCCTTGACTTTATTTAAAAAATCTGGGTCCAAATCTTCCATTGCATGTTTTGCCATTTCTTCAGGCTCCGTTATCTCAAGGTATCTGCCAGGATATATAACATCTGTGTTTATGTCATCTCCATATTTTATTATTCTGCCCTTTATTATCATGATTTGAATACAGCAAATTTTTATAAAATTACTCCTTTATTTCTCCCCTCTCCACAACATTTTCCACAACCTTCTTTATTCTTTCAATGGCATTTTTTGTTGTCTCCAAATCTTTCTTGACTTCTTCATTGGCTCTTTCCATTGCGAGCTCTAGAAAGCCCTCTGCTATCGCAATTGGATTGAAGAAGAAATGCGCTGTCTTCAGCTTGAATTCTATTTCTTTTTCTAAAGCTTTTGTTTTTTCCTCACTTAAAATGCCAACCAATGAAGCAACTATTACGAACATAGCTGCCCTAACAATGGAAGAAAAAAGCTCTTTTGGTTGATTTGGAAATAAAGCCATTGTTATTGTAAATGCCCCGAGAAATATTGCTATCCATATCCCTTTCCGCCTCCACCAGAATGAAGATAAAACGATTGGCAAATAAAAGAAATGCTGATAAAATGTATAGCCTTTCAGTTGCATCTTGTAGATGGATGATAGAAGAATTGAAAACGAAATCAAGAAAATGATAACCAGTATCTTTATCGCATTTTCCTCCTCCTGCTTCATAATGTTATCGAGCCTATTCAATTTAAATATATCGAAAAAAATTGGAGCAGCATATCGATGATTAAATTTATATAATAATACGATATCTCTTCTCCATGTCAAGGAAGCCAGCGCGAATGTATAGAGACATCAGAGGCAGAGTCACTACGAGGAAAGAATACATTGGAGGAGTTCCGAATCCAAGAATAAGCCAGTTTGATCTGGGCAATCTTACGGCAGAATTTCCTGTTGAAGTCACCCTCTTTGCAAAAGAGAAATGTAACATACTGCATCGTGCTTTAGAAGCTGCTCGTATTGCAGCAAACCGCTACATTGTAAGCAAAGCTGGAAAATCAAATTACAGAATGAAAATAAGGGTTTATCCACATGTCGTTGTAAGAGAAAACAAGCAGGCAACTGGCGCAGGCGCAGACAGAGTTTCGCAGGGAATGCGTAAGGCATATGGAAAGCCCGTCGGCACGGCGGCCCGCGTCAAGGAAGGGCAAAAATTGATAACAATATGGACAACTCCCGAGAATGTGCAATTTGCAAAAGAGGCTTTGAGAAGAGCCAATGCAAAGCTTCCGACGCCGTGTGGAATCGAAATAAAAGAAGTTAGCTCCTAGCTTTCAATATATATTGCAGGCCTTAAAGGCATTGCCTGCTCTTTTTTCGAAGCAGGATCATATGTTGCATTCTCATCCATTATCTCAACCTCGCAACCTATCTCTTTTTCAATGAATTCCTTTGCTTCTTTTAGATAATCAAACTCATTCACTCTTTTAAATTCCATTTTTTTCATGTCTTCTATTAGCTTAGCCGCGTATTTCGATGCCTTTTTCATATCCATTCCAATTTTTTTGGCTTCCGCCATCAAATTTTTCATGTTCAATTTTCCTTCCTTTTTTAATTCATTCGCTATCTCAACAATCTTCCATTTCCATTGCGGGGCGACATATATGAAAACTTTTTTCGGCTGAATTTTTGTAACCTTCTTTATTTCCTCTATATCATTTATTGTCTTTATCAGCAATTCCTCATTTATTAAAACCTCCTCATTTATTTCTCCCGCCTCCGGATATTCCTGCAATGATACAAAGCCGTCTTTGCCAAGTTTTTCCCACATCTCTTCCGCAATATGTGGCGTAAATGGAGCCATTGCTTTTATCCATTTTTCAACAACATCCCTTATGGCATCTTTATTTCCTCCTCCTCTCCTAATATACCATTGAAGAATGGAATAGACATTGAAATAAATGGAATTCGATGCTTTTCTGAATTCATATTCTTTCATTGCTTCTTCAACGCTTTTCAACTCTTTATTGAAAGCTGAGATGAGCCATTCATCTATCCTGCTTTTTCCTTCATCCACCTTAATCAATTTCTCAAAGAAATTCCATATTCTTATCAGCCTTTTTTTGTATTGCTCGACGGCATCTCCATTCCATTCTACATCGACAAAGGGAGAAGCAGCATGAGCGTAGTAAAGACGCATGGTGTCAACGCCATATTTTTTACTTGCTCCAGGAATGGGTTCTGCTCCTCCTTTTGATTTCGATATTTTCTCGCCCTGCTGCTGCGTCACCCACCAGTTTACGAAGATGCCGCGAGGCCAATGCTGCTTTTCCATTATCGCAACATGATTCATTATGAAAACAGGGAAATGAACTGTTTTATGCTCCTTGCCACCAAGGTTTATATCGACAGGATACCAGTAAAGGAAGTCATCTCTTATTTTCTTCCATGTCTCGTTTTTTGCTTCTCCTTTTCCGAGGAAGACGTAATCAAAGAAATCGTTGCTCATTTCCTCTGGCTTTATTTCTCCGCTGTTGACATATTTCGAAATAATGTAATACGCAGGATATAGCGTTGAGTCTGAAATCGGCTCCACAACCCAGCCTTTTTTGAATGGAAATTCTGTCCCAAGCCAGGAGCCGCGCCTTATGCATGCTCTGTCTCCAAACCAGTCCAGAACTTTTGGCAACTCTTCTTTGTATTCTGGAGGATATATGTCCATGCTTTTAACATGCTCCTTGCTTTTTTCAGTTAGCTCCTCATCACTATACCTTATGAACCACTGATCCGGAATCTTTTTGATTATAACCTCCGCTCCACATCTGCATATAACTTTTTTCGAAAATTCCCTCATTATTGCAGCTTCATTTCTTTGCAGCAGCTTCTCCTTTATTTCATCCTTAACCTCATTTATCTTCCTTCCAGCATATTCCATGCAATTCTCATTCATTATTCCACTGTGGAATTCATCTTTGTATATGATCTGGGTTGCTTCTTCAAGGCGCTCATCATGCTGATCCTTTATGCCCATCTTTTCAACTATTTCTTTCGCTGGAATTTCATACCCCTTGATTTTTATTATAACGATTGGCTCAACAGGCATGTTCATATCGCGTAAAGCAACATAATCATATGGAGCATGGGCAGGCACACTCATGACAACGCCTGTTGCAACGCTTGTATCGACAAA
This sequence comes from Thermoplasmata archaeon, assembly GCA_021157745.1. Lineage (GTDB taxonomy): Archaea > Thermoplasmatota > E2 > UBA202 > JdFR-43 > JAGGXW01. The sequence continues at coordinate 1,262 of JAGGWA010000089.1, read as the reverse complement.
TTTTGCATCATATATCGGCACTTCCTTTTCAATTAAAGGAGCAACGCATTTTTTGCCGACTAACTTGCTACCCTTAATTTTTTCAATAATCTCGACATCATCCATCTGATGCTTTAATTTAAATGCAGCCTTCTCAGACACAATCCATTTTTCGTTACCTACTTTAGCGATGACATAGTCCTCGCTACCATTCACCCACATGTTTGTAACGCCAAAGATTGTCTCGGGTCGCAGAGTGGCTGCTGGCAAAATATACTCATCCATTTTGAATTTGATCAGCGTGAATTCCAGAATTTCGGCATCTCCACCCTGCGATATATCTGTTTCAGATTTATCGACTGCAACTGGACCGCAATTCGGGCAATATGGAGCGTAATGGGGCTTTTGAGTCAGCAAGTCAAGCTCCTTCAATTTATAAAATTGCCACTGAATGAATTTTTTGTAGCCAGGCGAGATGGTATCCATGAGGCGAGTGTAGTCAATCAGAAAACCAAATTTTTTCCAGTATTCCTCGACATATACATTGCTGAAATATTTCACAACTTCTATTGGATCAGAAAGCTTTTTTATTATCTCTTCAGGGCATCCATTGCTCCGCAAATATTGCAATGTTTTTTCATCACCTCTTTCAACCTTTTTTGCAAGGCTTACAGCGGGTAAACCAGTTGCATGGAAGCCAGCTGGAAAAATAACATCGTAACCACTCATTCTTTTATACCTTGCAATTATATCCGAGTAGGTAAAGCCGCGCATATGCCCTACATGAAGATAACCCGATATACCAGGATATGCAAAATGAATGAAAAATTTCTTACCCTTTTCCTTTCTTGCCTCGTAAATTTTTTCATTAAACCATCTTTTCTGCCATTTCTTCTCTATTTCTTCAAATTCCATCAAGATTGAAAAAAATATGGTTATATAACGGTTGTGAAACCAAACCAAGCCCAAAGATTTAAATCCGATGAAGTTATACATTTGGATTGATAAAATGGTGGAATATGAAATAATAGAAGCAAAGGAAATAAAATTTGGGAGAAATAATTTTATAGAGGTTGCGAGAAAAAAAGCAATTAGCGAGCAAGGAGAAAATGAGTTTATTTCCATATCTCGCGGCTACTATTTGGAAGATGGAAAAAGGAAGTGGAAAGCATCTATAGCTCTTCCAAAAGAAAAGGAGAAGAGAGAGGAAATAGCCAAGCTTATAATGGAGCTATGATTTCTCTCGGGATAGAAGGAACAGCTCACACTCTTGGAATAGCTGT
>JAGGWA010000084.1 GCA_021157745.1 Thermoplasmata archaeon | reverse complement strand
CAAAGATAGTTACAAATGAGAAATGCAAGCAGTTCGAAATGGATTTATTGCACATTCCAGAAGAAAAATTCATGGTTGTTAAGGAAGGAGATGTTTTAAGCCTGGGGAATAAAACTCTCGAATTTATAATGACTCCATGGGTTCACTGGCCTGAGACAATGTCAACTTATCTAAGAGAGGACAAAATAATGTTCACATGCGATTTCTTTGGCTCTCATGTTGCAACCTCGCATGCGTTTGCGAGGGATTATGACAGAATATATCATGAGGCAAAGCGATATTATGCAGAAATCATGATGCCATTCCGAAGCTTTATCGAGAGAAACATTAAAAAAATAGAGAGCAAGGAAGTAAAAATAATTGCTCCAAGCCATGGACCGGCTTATGATGATCCAAGCTACATCATCAACGCCTATAAAGAATGGATCGATGCCAGACCAAAAAATCTTGCTTTAATAGCTTTCGTTTCGATGCATGGAAGCACAAGGAAAATGGTTGATTATCTCATAAATGCTCTCACAAGCAGAGGAATAGAAGTAAGGGCAAGAAATTTAATAACAACTGATTTGGGCGAACTCGCCATGGATCTGGTTGATGCAGCAACGATTATAATAGCAACGCCAACAATGCTCGCTGGCCCGCATCCAGCCGCCGTGAGCGCAGCATATTTGATCAATGCTTTGCGACCAAAAGCGAGATTTGCAGCAATAATCGGTTCTTACGGGTGGGGTGGCAGAACAGTTGATATTTTAAAATCGATAATGAGCGTGAAAATTGAATTTCTTGAGCCATTACTCATAAAGGGATTGCCTCGCAGCGATGACTACAGAGCTTTGGATAAGCTTGCTGAAGAGATAAAGAAAAAGCATGATTCAATAGAATTTCAATGAATCCAGCGATAAATGCAATAATTCCTCTCCTCATCCTTATTTCTCTTGGTTTTCTTTCAAGAAAATTTGGCATATTAAAGGCAGGAGATGAAAGGGTTTTATCAGCCTATGTTTATTATTTTGCATTGCCTTCTTTGTCTCAATATTGATTGGTTTGTTTTTCTCTTTTTCTGAATAAAAATTCCTCTTCGATTTTGTCGTCATTACATATGCTCGTAAGAAGCACATCTGTTGTTGCAATGTTCGTGCTTGGCGTATTTTTATATGGGAAAAATATGAGGGCATAAAGATTGCTCTTGCTTAAGCATGTTAAGAATCATTTTGCTTCCGTTCATAACATTTTTGATGGCAATTTTGTTTCATCTCCCAAAAAATGAGGCAATGATTGCTGTTTTGATGAATGCAATTTTTACGAGAATGCAATAGCTTATAATAATGATCTCCTCTCTGACAGCAATAGCATACCTGAACATATGATTTTTCGTGCTTAGTTAAATTTATATGAATAAATCATTAAAATGGGCGCAAATGTTCGAAGTATATCACCATCAAAACGATTACGCGACGCGATTTGATATATTTATTCAGTTATTTCTCCTCTTTGGATTATATTTTTTATAACTTTCTCTATCCGATCTATTGCATACATGGCTCTCTCGATTTTTGGTAAAATGTCATTTCCCTCATCAATAGCGAGTTGTAAATATCCTTTGGCTATTGCAATTGGATTGAAGAAATAATGGGCCGTTCTAAGCTTAAATTCTCTTTCCTTTTCTAGAGCTTCTTTCATTTTTCTCTCTGCTTCCACTTTGTCAGTTATATCTATCGCAATCCCCAATCTGACTTTTCTTCCATCCGGCCATATTATCCCTCTATCAATGCATCGATACCACCTATTGTTTCTCTTATTTTGGAATTCCCATATATGAACTTTCCCAAAGTTTTTTCCGAAGATTTTATCATTTACACAAAATTCACATGGCATATGCAAATTTTGAAATATCCTGTAACATTTTTTACCAACGATATTTTTGCCAAACAAGTTCTTGAATGTTTTATTTGCAAACAAAATATCATACGTTGTTAGGTCAGACACATAAATAGGCTCGTCTATCCCATTGAATATAGAAACGAGTTGTTTTCTTTCTTCTTCGAGCTTTTTCTCAAGTTCTTTTCTCCTTGTGATATCGATAACATATCCATAGTAATAGATAATTTTCCCGTCTTTTTTTCTTGTGATTGTAAAATCTTGAACCCATCTAGTTCTTCCATTTGCATCTATAATTCTATATTCTTGCTCGAAGTAACCATATTTCTCACCATATAATCGGGCTTCACTTGATATTCTCTCCAAATCTTCCGGATGAACAATATCTTCGTATCTTATTTTCTCATTTATGAAATCTCTTGCATCATATCCAAAAATTTTTTTAATGTTTGGGGAAACATATTCTACAGGTATGCACTTTTCCCCTGCTTTCCATTTAAATACTACAACCGGACCCTCAATAAATAACTCTCTTTCTTCTCTTAATTCCTCCGTAAGTTTTTTCTTCTCGGTTATGTCTTTCACAATATTAATAACATATATGTTGTCCCCTTTTCTCCAGCAGGAAAAGGAAACTTCTAATGGAAATTTATCTCCGTTTTTTCTAACTCCAGTAACTTCTCTAGCCTCTCCACCATATCTGCATTCTTCTATATTTTTCATATATTTTTCTCCATGTTTTTTGAGCAGTAAAATATCCATCGATTTGCCAATTATTTCCCTTTTAGAATACCCAAATAATTTTTTAGCTTTCCCGTCCCAAAAGATTATTTTTCCGGTGGTATCTGTTATTATAATAGCTTCTTGAGTTATTTCCGACGCCTCCCTAACATTCTTTTTGTTTTTTCTTCTATTCTCCAACTCATGCATAGATTATACAAACTAAAAAATTATAACAAATATATTACTTTTTCGGATACTTT
>JAGGWA010000114.1 GCA_021157745.1 Thermoplasmata archaeon | reverse complement strand
TACAGGAGAAATGGTGGATTCCCGTTCGTTACACAAACCTGGATGACAACAGCAACTGGGAGAAAAGCTATCTTTCCGATTTGTATTTTGCCGACGTGTATAAATATGAAGATGGAAAGCTTGTTTTCGAAGATTGGGACAGCAACGGAAATGGAAAATATGCAGAATGGACAGCATTGTCGAAAGACATTCTTGATTTGGTTCCAGATGTTTATGTCGGCAGGCTTGCATGCAGAACATCGATGGAAGTAAAAAACATGGTGAATAAAATCATAGAATATGAGAACAGCAATGCAATGCAGCAGGATTGGTTCAAGAGAATGATTTTGGTCGGAGGAGACTCCTACAACGATAAGCATGGTTATATCGAGGGAGAGATAGCGACATGGGAAGCATATAAGAATATGCAGGAATATGGTTTTGAGGCAGTGAAGGTATGGGCATCTGAAGTTGATTTAAATGGAGACACTATAGGGGGCGCCATAAATGGTGGCGCCGGCTTCGCCTATTTCTGCGGGCACGGGAATCCAATGAGCTGGTCAACCCACAGGCCGCACGACTTCAACAGCTGGTGCCACGGCTTCAATATATTTGATATGGTTACGAAACTTAAAAACAAGAGGATGTATCCCGTCGTTATTATAGGTGGTTGCCACAACAGCCAGTTCAATGTCAGCATATTCAATTCATTCAGCAAGGAAAAGAGGTATAAAGGAGAAAATGCCCCAGAATGCTGGAGCTGGGTGTTTATGCGATCTGCAGAGAAGGGAGCCATTGCCACCATTGGCAACACAGCACTTGGATATCATGGTGATGAGGATTCAAACAACAACAGCATACCTGATTACATAGAATTCCTTGATGGGTGGCTTGAAATAAATTTCTTCAAGAATTATGGAAAAAGTCTGGGGGAAATGCACGGCGATACTTTGGCCAGCTATGTCAATACATTCAATCCAATGAAATATATAATAGATTGCAAAGTAGTGGAAGAATGGCTTTTGATGGGTGATCCTTCATTAAAGATAGGGGGATATGCTTCCTAAGAAATTTTATAACAGGGATCCAGCTATAGTTGCGGAAGAATTGCTTGGTAAGGTAATAGTAAAAAGAGATAATGGAATTTTAAAGGGAAGAATTGTTGAGACAGAAGCATATTATGGGCTTAGCGATCCAGCATCAAGAGCAAGGAAAGGAGCAAAAATTATGTGGGGTTCAGCAGGCATAACATTCATATATATGGTTCATGGGAACTGGCTTTTCAATATAATAACGATGCCAAAAGGAGAGCCATCTGGTGTTCTTATAAGAGCTGTTGAACCACTGGAGGGGCTGGAAATAATGAAGAGGAATAGAGGTGTAGATGATATCAGGAATTTAACATCGGGGCCCGGAAAATTTACGAAGGCATTTGGAATAGATAAAAGATACAATGGAATAAAAGTTTATAGGCGAGACTCGCCCATCATGATAAAAGACGGGAAGATGGAAGGAGATGTTGTAAGAAGTTATAGAATAGGGGTTAAGCATGATTTGCCAATTCCATTGCGTTTTTACATAAAAGGAAATAGATTTGTATCCAGGAAATAATGCATGGGAAAGATGATTTAGTATTTTAAAGAAGAATTTGGTACTTTTTCTTTATCTCTTTAAAAAGGGTTGCATCCTAAATTTATATATCAGAACTTTTCTTTATGAAAGAAAGTGCTCCAGTCCAAAAAAGGAAGAGCATGTGTCTTCTTTCTAGAACTCCTCTTTATTTTTTAAAGGGAAGAGGATAAAAGGAGAAACCGTAGGTGTCTCCTCTTAGGAAAGAGGTTCATGCATGCACAATAGAAAACTTTAAAAATACCTTAAGAATATATGTTGGAGGGAGGGGGATGCAGAAAGAAGAATTAATCCAGCTGCACACTCTATTTGTGCAGATAAAGGAAGAAATCGAAAAGGAAATGGATGTAAACGGTGCCTTCAAAGAATATGAGGAATTCGGGGTATATCCACATCACATACATAAATCAAAGAATGCCCATAAAAAAGCAATATTCATACTTGGTAAAGAGATAGCAAAAATATTTTCGCACAATAAATTATCTTCTTTATCCATGGTTGCTAAGCGACTTGAAAGGATGGAAGCAAAAATTTAAATACGACAGAAATCATAACCCTATGAAAAAGAAAATAGCCACGCTAGTTACAATCCTGTTACTTTTGAGTATGCTGAATTTTTCAGGCAGCAATGGTAAAAAGATAGAACTTTTCCGCGAGGATGGCTATGCATTAATAAAAAGCGATTTACCCACTTTAATGGTCCCAGCGAGTCCAATGCTTCCATATGAAATTAGAACATACATATTTCCTTTTGGGACAAAGATAAATGACATCGATGCCAAACCCATGGGTATTGAAATCGAAAAGATAAAAGAAAAAATAAAACCTGCGCCAGAGCCAGTAACTACAGGAAAGGAAAGCGTTGTAAAAGAAGGAGCTGTATACAGCAAGGATGAATTTTATCCACAAAAATGGTATGACTACAGCATAAAAGCTGGAATAAAGGATGGAAAGCATGTTATATTCGTCAACATATATCTTTATCCATATCGTTACAATCCTGTAAGAAATGAAATAATGCATGCTAACAACTTTGATATCAAAGTTGATTACAGCAAGCCGAAAAAACCATTGTTCACCGCTTCCAACTACGATTTGCTTATAATAGCTCCGGATCAATGGCTCAGCTATCTGCAGCCTTTGGTGCAACATAAAGAAAGCCATGGAATAAGAACAAAGCTCGTTGGCTTATCCGAATGCCTTGCTATGAATGGTCGCGATGACGCTGAAAAAGTTAAATATTACATAAAGAAGGAAATCGAGGAAGATGGAATAAAATATGTGATGCTCGTTGGCGGAAGACATGGTGGAATTTTACAGGAGAAATGGTGGATTCCCGTTCGTTACACAAACCTGGATGACAACAGCAACTGGGAGAAAAGCTATCTTTCCGATTTGTATTTTGCCGACGTGTATAAATATGAAGATGGAAAGCTTGTTTT
>JAGGWA010000088.1 GCA_021157745.1 Thermoplasmata archaeon | reverse complement strand
TATATGGAGACCCAGCTTTCAACCCATATCAGCCAGTGAACAATGGTTAAGCTTCTTCCCTTTCTTTATTTTTCTTCTATTTTTTATGTCGAATATGTCATTTTCGTTTCCAGCAAAGGTTGCTTTATATGATTCAATTTCTCCATCTGTAAAGTTGCTTGAATATTGCCTCCAGTATGCATGGAAGAAAATGGTGTTACATACAAAAGGATGTGAGCTCGGTTGACTGCAAAGATTTTATAAATGGGAGCCTAAGAAAATATGACGTTCTCGTTATAAGAGCAAGCGGACACCATATTTTCATGCTCTCAATCCAGAATGGAAAGAAGGGATAAAAAATTCGTTGCCAATGCGGGAGCCATCTCGAATATGCGGCGCCGCAAACATGGCAAGTTGAAAAAACCTTGCCATGAAATAAAAGTTGTTTGCATGTCATGGCATGGGACATGGGACGAAAAAATAATCAAAGGCTGAAAATTTATAAAAATTTACATACTGGTTTTTTACTAACATTTTGGCGATTGAAATGTTCATAAGAAATATACTCATGCTTGCAAAAATGTGTGCTGAAGATGTTGACAATGTTGATATAAGCTTATTTAATGAGATGGTTGAATTTGGTTACATTGACAAGAAAGGGAATTTAACAGATTACGGAAGAAAAATTTTGGAGGAGTTTTTAAAGGGCTAGCTCTTTAGTTCACCTATCGTTGTCACTCTTTCTGCAAATGCATTGTGTTTGTGTATCGATTCATGGCTTTCGCTTCTCGCAATAACGATATAGTCGGAAGGGAGGTATGAATATTTTTCAACAATTTTTTTAAGCATATCTCTTACAACGTCTTCAACAAATTTCGGATTTTCGTGCGCTTTTTTTACCACTTCCATCTCATCCTTTCTTTTTAAAATTTCATATGTTGGTGTACTCATCGCATCCTCTGCTATTTCTATCAAATCATCTGCATCTATGCTTCCATCATTTTCAATAAAAATTGTGGCAACGTTGCGTTGATTATGAGTGTATTTTTCTCCATAAACTTTCTTTATGTTTTCCATGGCACATGGACAGGCTGTCATTCCTATGACTTCGACGCCTATAAACTGCCTTATTCTTTCTCCCCTATTTGCTATTGCTCTCGCCATTATTTTGTATGGCTCAAGTGTTTTTTTGCCTAAAGGCGTTATTCTTTCCAGAAAATATATGGAAGAAGCAAAAGCTTCTGCTCTGCTTGCATATCCATGTCTTTCGAGGAGTTTTTTTGCTATTTCTTGGCAAAGGTCTTCTAGACCGCTATATGGTTGCCTTACGGATTTGTCAACTATCTCTTCAACAACTTCAGCATTTCTTGACAGATCGCTTCCTTTCCTGCTTGCTGGTAGATCAACAAATATGTCCATATCTATTAGCAAGGTTACTTGCTTTCCATTCCTATTTATTCTGACGGGTTTTTTGACCCCCTTTATTCCAACTCTCGTTAATTTAAAACTTGCTTCAGGTTTCCAGGATTGAACATCAGGAAGCATATTGAAAAAGGCAATATGATTTAAATCTATTCCCAAAAATATTTATTTCATCCAGACATTCAAATCATGCTCCTGGCATTGATAATCCTTGCTATTTTTGCCGGATTGTATATGGCGTGGAGTATAGGTTCAAATGATGTCGCAAATTCAATGTCCACCGCTGTAGGGGCAAAAGCCATAACCTTGCGGCAGGCTCTGGTCATTGCTTCCGTTCTAAATTTTTTAGGGGCAATTCTGGTGGGAAAACATGTTACAGATACGATAAAAAATAAAATAATAGATGTGAGCATAATAAACGAACCAAATGCAATCCTGCTTGGTTTTCTCGCCGCCTTGCTTTCTGCAGCTTTGTTTGTTACGTTATCAACATGGAAAGAGCTGCCTGTCTCGACAACGCATGCAATAGTTGGAGGTGTCACTGGCTTTGGTTTAATTGAAGGTGGATTTCATGCGATAAAGTGGAAAACCATAGAAATGGTAACACTATCATGGATTCTCTCTCCAATAGCTGGTTTGCTCATAGCATTTATAGTTTTTAAATTGATAGCTAAATTTGTTTTTTCTTCTCGTGATCCAAAAAATAGTGCAAGAACATTTGGCCCTTTCTTGGCTGGCTTAACGATATTCATAATAATGCTTTCTGTTCTCATGAAAACAAGGGTAGGGGCATATGTGAAAGGAAACACATTTGACTACGTGGCAATCTCTCTGCTCGTTGGAGTGCTTTTTTCCATACCGAGCTATTTCTTGATAAAGAAAATAAAAGGAGAAGGATACGAAATAGTTGAAAGAATTTTCCGCCGCCTCCAAATCATAACATCTTGTTATGTTGCATTCTCGCACGGCGCCAATGACGTCGCCAATGCAGCAGCCCCCGTAGCTGTTGTGCTAACGCTTGCATGGCATCGTGTCAGCGATTTTTATTTGCTCGCTTTGGGAGGCTTTGGAATAGCTGTGGGAATAATAACATGGGGGCATAAGGTAATAAGGACAGTTGGCTCTCGAATAACAGCCCTGACAAACACGAGAGGCTTCTCCATCGACTTCGGCGCCGCCACCGTCGTTTTGACGGCATCGAAACTCGGAATGCCCATATCTACATCCCATACTGTTGTTGGCGCTGTAATAGGCGTTGGACTTGCAAGAGGCTTGGAAGCTGTTGACCTATCTGTGGTAAAGAAAATAATTTATTCATGGATTTTTACCCTGCCTGCAACGATGGCAACATCGATATTGATTTATATGGCTTTGCGGATAATATTTCCATGGTAAGAGTGCCTGTTGGAGGTATATATAGAAAAAGATCGCCTATAGAGGGTTTGCTTGAGCATATGCAAAAGGTTAGAGAATGCATTTCTATATTGAAAGAAGGGGTTATGAAGTATTTTGACGGAGATTTCTCCCAATTTCATGAGGTTGCAAATAAAGTTTCTGAGCTGGAACATGAAGCAGATTTAATAAAAGGAAATATAAGGGCTCATTTGCCTTCTTCCATTCTAATGCCAGTCGATAAGAAATATTTTCTCTGGTTGTTGAGGGAAGAAGATGCAATTCTTGACCACGCTGAAAATCTCGCCCAGTTGCTTGATTTACGCCATACAAAAATTCCAGATGAGCTAAAAGATAAATTCAAGAATCATATGGATTTGGTTTATCAAACAGTTGAGGAAATGGAAAAGGCCATGATGAAATTTAAGGAATTGCTTGACACGGGCTTTCCATCTCGTGTGAGGGATGAGCTGAAGCAACTCATTCACAGTGTTCATAGAAAGGAATGGGAGGCAGACAGGGTTAAATATGAGGTTATGAGGGACATATATAAAATGGAGGAAAAGATGGATGCAATGGATGAATATCATCTACTCAAAATTTCTGACTGGATAGATGATATAGCTGACCATGCTGAAAATGTCGCTGATTGGTTGCGAGCCATGGTTGCAAAATGAAAGCACTTATAGAATTAAATCGTAATTATAGACAAATCGAACTAAAGAAAGTTAAAAAGCCGAGAATATGGAAGGAAAAGGAATTGTTGAATGGAAAAGTTGCTAATGCGATGGTCATTGTTTTGAGAACGAAAGGCTGTAGATGGTCTCATTTATCAGGTTGCACAATGTGTGGTTATTTTAAAGAAACATATGATGCAGGATATGAAGAAATAAAAAAACAGATCGACGAGGCATACAAAAGATATGAAGGCGAGGAAATCGTAAAATTTTTCACTTCTGGAAGTTTTCTCGATGCCAGAGAAGTGCCAAGAGAATTGCAAATATACGCAATAAAAAAATTTTCAAAAGCAAAAAAAATTGTTATAGAGAGCAGGCCAGAATTTATCAAAAGCTTGGATGGATTGCCTGGCAACATTGAAGTTGCAATGGGGTTGGAATCTGCCAACGACAAAGTTCTGGAATATTCCATAAATAAGGGCTTTAGGTTCAAAGCATGGCTTAAAAATGCAAAATTGGTGAAGGAATATGGAAAAGGGCTGAGAGTCTATATTCTCATCAAACCTCCTTTCCTTAAAGAAAAAGAAGCGATTGAGGATGCAATAAATGCCGCTAAAAAAGTTGCGAATATAGCAGATGTCATATCATTCAACCCTACTGCCATACATGGAAAAACGGTTCTGGAAGCATTATGGCAACGCCGTTTATATCGCCCTCCTTGGTTATGGAGCATCATTCAAGTCATAAAGGAAACAAAAAAATTCTATGATGGCATGATAAAATGTGATGTCGTTGCTGGGGGCATGGCGCGGGGCGCCCACAACTGCGGGAAATGCGATAAAAAAATATTGCATGCCATAGAAGAATTCAATTTAAAGCAGGATGGGAGGTTTTTCGATGAAATAGATTGCGAGTGCAAAGAGGAGTGGCTCGATTTTCTGGAAATGGAGGAATATATGATTTAGAATTTTCTTAGCTTCCTTCTGTCTATTTTAACTCCAGATGGCGTAACAATGATGTGGTTTCTATCCATGCCTGCTATATCTCCATCTATGTCTTCTGTTATTCTTTTGAATTCATTTATAACTCGCTCAAGCTCAATGTCATCTATGGAAATTGGAGAGACATCAAGGATAAGTAAATTTCCCTCGTAAATGTAACTGGCAAAATCTTTCACATCATCGTAACTCTGTATCTCTGCAACCTTTACAAACATTTTTGCTTCTTTTTTCTCCACTCCTCCATATTCTTCAAGATCAATATACTCTCCCTTTCTATCTTTCCCAAATATCATTTTAATCATTTAGTAATGCCTTTACTTTATAAAAACTTTTCAAAATTTATAGAAGGAGAGAGTGATGAATAAAGCTGTCAGAAACCATGTTATACTGCCTACATAAAGCCATGCATTGTATATTGGCTTTAGTATGGCTATCGCCAGTATTATCCATGGCAGTATTAGCGCTATAAATATTGTAAGCAATTTTTTTGCGTTCATTGAAAGGTGAATGTAAAACCCAAATAAAAAATTTGGGATTTAAACGGAGTTGTTAACTTGAGGCAACAATATTTAAATAATAAAAAACTATTATTAGTGGTGAATGAATGATAAAGGGCATTAAATTACTGTTTTTTGTTGTGCTGGTTATTTTTGTAGCTATTTTGTTGAGTTGCAGAAGTCATGCTGCAGGTCCTGCAAGCCCAGTCGTTAGATTGGAGATAAATGATATAGAAGAAACCGAAAATGGTTTTCTGGTTAAGGGGAGTGTTTATGCAAATGGTCCTCATGATAGGACTGGAATTTATGATGTTTATTATCTCGAAGTCGATGCCTTTATAAAGGAAAATCAAAATTCAAGATATCCAAATTTTAAAGAATGGGCTTATGAGCCCGAGAGCATAGCATACTATTATCCAGATGCGGAAACTCGTTATGTGCCAGGAAGCGGACCCGGCAATACGATGACAAAAGAAGAGGCTTATGGAATAAATATCTCAACAATCATTCTCTTTTCCTCAAGTCAACTCGGAAATTTTGATTTTAATGCAACCATCCCGCTCGCATATGAGGGAAAAGAATTTAGAATAATAGCAGAATTAAACTGGGATTACACAGGCGTTAACGCATATTGGTGGGCTCATAGATATGTAAATGATATTGGGTGTGAAGGCGTTTTAGGAGAAAAATATGAATTTTTGTATTCGCATGGTGTTGAGATAACATATCCAGATGGAAATAAAAGCAATAAATTTTCGTGGAAATCAAACTGGCCGACCGATGGCAAAGTTTCATTTAAGTTTACTGAAGATAATTCATATCTCGCATTATGGTTTGGTTCATTGATCGGGGATTCTTCGGTGAGTGGAGAAATAACAAAAGAAAAGTTGGTCATAAGAAAAAATAACTCTGATACGCCATTGGAATTCATATCATTTGGAGAGCATTATTTAATAGCTGGAGAAGGAGAAGTGAGCATAGTTCCAGAAGTTAGAGATGAAAATGGGACTCTTATCCTGCATGGATGGGGGAATTTAACAGATGAGATTCCTCCTGAAGAATGGAATGAAAGAACGGAAAATATTAAAAAATTAACGAAAAAAATTTTGAACTACATATGGACACACAAAATAGAGATAGCAGGTGGAATATTCATAAAAGTTACCACAGGAATACCTGGTTTTGTATTTACTTTGCCAACAAAATATGCTGCAAAAGCTCTTGGCTACGTCTCTGTTCCTCCTTCATATGGTCAGATGGAAGAATTCAAAAAGATAATGAATGCATATAATACATCTGTAAAGAGCTATGGAGTCATAAAGACTGGATATGGAGGCGTGGTTCATTACTGCAAATTGTATGTTACATCAAATGAAAGCGGAATGAGCGTTTATTTGGCGGAAGGCAAAGCAACCTTGGAAAGCAAAAATGAAAGTGTGAATATAACGGGTGGGGAATTTGCAACTATTTTGAAAAATGGATCAATCACCAATCCAGCAACATTTGATGAAAATGAAATAAAAGAAAAAACTGGACTTGCCATCGACACTCTATGGAATGCAAAAGAAATTGAAGTAAAGGATTATATTCTCTGTAAAAAGCTCGATGAAAATGGTAAGCCGTTGAAGGCAACAACGAATTTTTCCACCAAGGACAGGGTATATGCATGGTTGAATTTATTGAATGCTTCTGAAGGCGATAGAATAAAGTGGGTTTTTGAAGGGCCAAATAATATAACGAAGGAGGCAAACTATACGATAAACTGGAGTGGCAACGGCTATTGCTACACATGGCTATATCTTGACTATGGAAACGAAGGAATTGGGCAATGGAAAGTAACCGCATATATCAATGGAGAAAAGGCAGGAGTTGCGTATTTTAATGTTAAAGCATCTAAAGCAAGTACGCCTGGCTTTGGGCTGGCTCTGCTGGTTGCTGCATTTTTATTTGTTTTCAGGAGACGTAATGGGCGTTATTAAACGCCTTTCTTTTATCTCCCCTGCTATATTTCTTTGCATCGCTTTCTCCACATCATCTTCATTTGCGAGAACCCACATCAGTTTTACGAGAGCTACCTCAGGAAGCATATCCTTTCCATTTATAACGCCTGCTTTTATGAGCTTTCTTCCAGTTGAATAAACATTCATGTTAACTGTGCCATTCAAACATTGTGTGGTCATTACAACAGGCACGCCATTTCTAATCAGCCTTCTTATGCTTTTTATTAACCCTTCGCCAACATGCCCCAGCCCAGTTCCAGCAATTACAATGCCATCTTTTCCATCTGCAAATCTTTCAAAATCATCATTTTTCATTCCAGGATAGTAATAAATCAAAGCAACATTCTCATTCAATTTTGTTTTTGCAATTGTCTTCCCATCACTTTTTTTTCTATAGCCCGATAAAAATTTTATTTTATCCTCGATTACTCCAATTGGCTCATCATTTATCGAAACAAAAGCATCTCTCCTTGATGAATGCATTTTTCTTACCTTCGTCGCCCTATGAATGAAGCATTTCCCAGAAGAAATCCCAGCATGCATCACAACAACAACCTCGCCAATGTCACTCAACGCAACCTTCACGCCTGCAGCCAGATTATCGAAAGCATCGCTGCTTGGGCGATCCGAGGAACGCTGGCTTCCAACAAAAACAACTGGCCCCCGCAGATTCTTCAGCATGAAGGCGAGAGCGGCGCCGCTATATGCCATGGTGTCTGTGCCGTGCGAGATGATGATGCCAGCTTTTCCTTTATTCAGTTCTTTTGCCGCTTCTTTCGCCATTTTCACCCAGTCTTTTGGGACTATATTCTCGCTCAATTTTTGCAGCAAGACCTTTGCTTCAACATTGCAAAGCTCGAAAATTTCAGGCACAGCAGAGACAAGCTCCTGGGATGTTGTTGCAGGATGCACAGCCCCTGTTTCATAGTCTACATAGCTTGCTATTGTCCCTCCTGTTCCTATTAATGCAATCGTGGGCTTTTTTTCATCGTACGGTATTTCCTTTTCCAGCTTTTTATGTTTCCTTCCCTTCTTTATCAGCTTTATTTTTGCATTCCTCTTATCTATTCCAATGTTGTATCCATTTTCAAGCTTTATCAATATGATGTTTTTGCTGCTGAAAGCATGATGAGGCATAACGATGCCACGATATATCCTGCCATTCTTCTCTATTTCAACCAAATCATTCACTTCGATTTCGACCATTAAAAGTTATATATAGTAAAAGTATATAAGCAATGCAGCCCCGTGGTGTAGTGGACAAGCATGCGGGACTTTGGAAGCCCTTTGGAAAAGTGCTTTACCCCAAAGCTGAAGAGATCCCGCGACGGCAGTTCGAATCTGCCCGGGGCTATGTGCTCCCGTGGTGTAGCCCGGCCAATCATTTCGGCCTTTCGAGCCGAAGACTCGGGTTCAAATCCCGACGGGAGCACTATATTTCTATA
>JAGGWA010000054.1 GCA_021157745.1 Thermoplasmata archaeon | reverse complement strand
CCATTATTTAGAGCCCCTTAAAGAAGTTAATGCATATAAAATCAGGATAGGTGATTATAGAATAATAGTTGATTTTCATGAAGATGAAAAGGTGATAGATGTTCTTTTCATTGGACATAGAAAGAATATCTATAAAAATTTATGATTTTTCTGGAAAACAAGAAAAAGAAGGAGGAAAAAGAGACATGGCAACGCCTTGAATGTTAGTATGAAGATATTTGGCAAAAAATTTATTCTATGTAGTATTTAATAGCAGAGGAAAAATGATGAGAAAAATGCTTCCGTTTATATTTCCTGACAAAAAAACTTTAACTATTTTCTTATTTTCATTGTTTATCCTCCTTTCTTTACTTTCGATTGGTTTTTATCTGAATGATGAAATGGAGCAAGGAGTATGTTTTTATAACCTTCTGCATGGACACATAACCATAGAAGAAATTCCAGAATATTACTACGTCACTCAATCTGGCTTACACATGGCGCCCAGATTTGCTGAATATGGAGGACACAAGTACATTGCAGCAAGCCATGGAGTAGCTATTTTTTCTTTGCCGTTTTATTATTTCTTATTGGGAATGGATGCAATCTTTAATGGGATCTCTTATTTCTTTGTCATTTTTTGGGGATGTCTAATAGCCGTTATAGCTTGTCTCGCTGCAGATATATTCATTAGCAAAGGACGCAGAGAATTGATTAAATTGATGGGAATCGGTGTGGCAGTAATTTTAACGATAGTTAATATAATTTTCATTCAACCAATAGATTTCACAAAATGGGGACCTGTTATATCAATTCAATTTATGAGTATTGTTTATACTTCTTTTAGTTTAGTTGTCCTATTCAGATTACTTCGAAATTGTTTTAATGAGAGGATCGCCTTTTTTGGAGTAGTTTTATTATTGCTTTCTTCCCCAGTTACATTTTGGGGGATAGGGCAAAAATACCATGCATTAAATTTATCGTTATTCATCTTTGCCTTAGCAGCATTCTATTTCGGAAAAACTAAGGCAAAAGAATCTTATCATTTAGTAGCGTATGTATTCGCTGGTTTAGCTATCTGGGTACAATTATTTTCTGGAATAGTCATCCTTTTAACTTTATTTTTAGTTGATTTATTTACCATAAAAAGAAAGAGAGTAAAAAATTTAGTTAAAATTTTAGCTGTAATTTTAATATCATTAACACCATATTTTGTAGAAAATTATGTTATTTACAATAATCCGCTATATCCTGGTTACATCGCAAAAGGAAACAAAAATGTTATTCCGCCATCTCCTCCAGAGATCAAAATCTTTTCTCCCAAAAACGGTGAGATAACCAAGGGAGAAATATGCATATGGTATAAAGTAAGCGATAATACAGAAAACACAAAGGTAGATTTGCTATATAATGGCAGCAATCTAACCATCTACGAAGGTAAAGAAAAGGAAGTTAGATTCCATTGGAACCTGAGTCAAGAAGGCATTACTATATTAAGAATTGTTGCTAGGAATTGGAGGAGTTCAACTGAAAAGAATGTAAGTGTGGTAGTGGATAAAACACCCCCAGTCATAAAGATAATATCTCCTTTAGAGAATTGCTTAATGGCGAAGAAATGCAAACTGCAAGTGATTGCATCTGAAGATGCAAATGTTTCTTATAAATATTCAAAAGATGGCGTAAATTGGAGATGCATCGGAAACACTACAGAATGGTTTCAAGATTTTATATGGAATATAAGCCATCTCCAAGGAAAATATTTTCTTAAGGCAATGGCTTTTGATAGAGTTGGTCTAAATTCGTCAGATGTAATCAAAGTTGAAATAGATAACACAAAGAAAAAGGCCATAATGGTGGCTCCACAAGATGGTGAAATTATAGGAGGAAATTATTTATTAAAATGTAGTGTCCCACATAACATAACCAAGATTGTATACGAATTTTATGAAGACGATCAATGGAAATTGATAGGAATCGATGAATCACCATATGATTCTTTCATTTGGAATACAAGCAAGATTATTTATTATAAAACAAAAATCAGGGCCATAGCATATGGTGAAAAAGGACTATATGGAATTGATGAACATGCAACAATCATAGACAATAGAAAGGTTTTTGTGAGAATGGATGAGCCATATCAAGGAGAAAAGGTAAAAGATTTTGTTATAATCAAAACAAACACGAGTGATAACGCACTTTGTTTAAAATATCTATACTCCACAGATAATAAAAGCTGGCTGGTCGCTGGTTATGCCCTGCCCAATCAATCTTTTTTGTTGCCTTTAAATAATTTATCTGGGAAAGTGTACTTAAAATGCATTGCTTTTTCCCGAACAAAAAGAAGTGAAGATTATGCTTACATATATGTGACTAAAGAAAAAAACCCAACTTTGTTAGCAAAAATTGGTTTTATTTTAAAATCTATCCGTATCGCTTTTGTGTTTTTCAAAGATTTGAGCATAATGGGTGATATTAAAAATGCACCTATAAAATTATATAGATCCTTTTTTGATGCAAGAGATACAGATAGCAGTTTTTCTTTTATTACTTTTGTTCCTTTCTTTGTATTATCGTTTTTTTCACCAATTTTTTATATAAAAAGAAAAACAAAAATCAATTTGATGGAACAATTAATGATTGTTTATATTATAACACATCTATTCTTTTTTACCAATATGTCAACGCAGCAAGGTGGTGGATACGATGTTAGATTCTATTTGCCATTGCACATACCTTTTCTCTATTTTAGTTTAGTTACTGTAGAAAACTTTGTTACTAAAAGATCTACCTCCATACACGTCTCTTATCTATTTTCTTTATTCTTTTTATTTCCTGCGCTGATATGGTCTGCAATACTGACGAACCATCTAGGGAGTTACTATCTAACAAGATTAACAAGAACATTTGCTAAAAGTATTATAATTGTACTGGTTATCGTTTTCACTTCATACATGGCTGTAAAAAAGCGAATGAATGAGTTGTCGCAGCTTATAATCACTTTTATTGGAATCAGTTTATTTGTAGGAACATGGATTCTTATATTGATCATGATTGTTTATTCAAGAGGGATATATGGGACTTACAACAATGGAATAAATTTTTCTATGATGATACCTATAATGAGATTAATTCAGCAATTTTTACAAGGTTTATTGAGATGAAAAATGCTTGTTTCTGATAGAATAAAGAACCAAAAATTTTGCAAAACAACAAAAACAAGAAAAAGAAAAGGAAAGGGGCGGAGGCGCACCCCTTGAATGTGATTTTGTGAAAATATAATTAAAGAGGGAAGAGAGGCGGGCTTGCTTTATGAGAGATATATTGTCCAGGTTCCAAAGTTGGTGTTTGTTGGCTTATATGTTAATGTTACTGTGATAGGTCCGGTGTAGCTACCCGCTGAAAATGTAATATATTCTCCTCCTTTGACATCTCCTGTTGCTCCGGTTGAACCATCTAAATGATGGATAACTGGTGTTACTCCAGTTTGATTGACGGATATTGTTATATCACTCCATTTTATTCCTTTGTCTGCCTGTGATATAATCAATCTATGATTTATATTATCTGCTGTTGCTGCAAGATTGGGTGCGCTTGTTCCACCTTTTCCCATGCCGCTGACCCATACATAGATGGTCGCTGCCAGAACTACGGTTATCGCCACCATCAGTATGATGGCGATTATTGGGCTTACGCCCGCCTTATTTTTTATCCATTTTCTTATATTTTCTATTTTTGTCATGGTTTTCACCAATTTGTATATTGTATTGGAGTATATAAATTTTTCGCAAAATGCAAGCAATTTGCTTATTTTTTGTTAGCAACTATAAAATTATTCCATATCTATTTTAATTCATAGTATACTATAAAAATATGTCGGAATTTTTTAGGAAAGATAAAATGAAAACATATCATGGCAATTCCTTCTTTTATGCCTCTTTTATTCATCCATCTTATATGAAAAACAAAAATGAAAAGATTGTTTCATGTTTCATTCTTTTAACAATTTCAGAAATTCTTCAATAGAAATTTCTGCAATATCAGTATTTTTCTCAATGTCCCTTTCTTAATAGTTTTATGAAGAGGAACGGTTAATTTGATAAGTTTTCACCTCTACTAATTCATCTTCATCTGGCCTAAGATATAGCTCAACAACTTCTTTTATATTTTTTAATGCTTCCTCAAAGTTTCTCCTTGAGAAATGCACTCTTGCAATGAAGAAACATACACCGTGTATCTTCCTTCTGTGCTTCGAGCATCACTTTCAATTTCATATTCATTCATTGAATGAAAATAAATTTTGAAAATGGCTACAATGCTCTCCAATTGAAAATTTAATTGATATGATTCATAAAGAATCGAAGAGCTCTTCTTCATCATTCAGCAATGAAGATAGCATGTCTGTTGCTGGATGCATCTTTTCATTTAGAAAACAATAAAAAGTATGGGCTATTTATTTTAACATGAGTATTGAAGTTGAAATCAAAGATATGAAAAAGCAATTGGCGGAAATTTCAAAAAAGTTGGATGAATTGTTATATGAAAGGGAGATTATCTCGCTAATGAAAATATCAGAAAAATCTTTATCAAAATTTTTAGAGAATGAGCCAGACATCTATAAAATGAATGATTTAAAGAAAAGATATAAATGAAAGGAAAGATTGTTTTAATTCCATTTCCATTCACTGATTTATCTTTTGCAAAACTGCGTCCTGCTTTGATAATTCACGAAGGAAAAGAGATGTTATTGTGGCTTTTATATCATCAAGAATTCCAGATGAAATATCTAAAACAGAGGTGTTGATAACTTCGAGGCATCCCTCTTTTAGAAGAACAGGCTTAAAGACAAGTTCTATAATAAAACTTGATAAAATTGCAACAGTGCTAAAAGAGTTCATTGTTGGAGAACTTGGAGAAATAGATGAAAACCTAAGAAAAGAAATAAATGAAAGATTGGCTATGATTTTCAGAATTTAGGATATAGCTCAACAACTTCTTTTATATTTTTTAATGCTTCCTCAAAGTTTCTCCTTGAGAAATGCACTCTTGCAATGAAGAAACATACACCGTGTATCTTCCTTCTGTGCTTCGAGCACCACTTTCAACTCTTTTATCTCCACTTCATATTTTTGCCATCCCCAAATTTTTTATATTCTCGTTAAATACCATCTCATGAAAGATATGAGTGAGATTGAAATTCCAGAAACACTTGCAAAGAAGATAGAGGATATGATAAAAGACACATCATTCAATTCAATTTCGGATTACATAACATATGTGCTGGAGGAATTGCTTGAGGATATGGAAGAAGAGGAAGAAACATTTAGTGAGGAGGAGGAAGAAAAAATAAAAGAAAGACTTCGTGCTTTAGGTTATCTTGATTAAAATGGAGGAATACAACTACATTGTTTCTGGTTTGGAAAGATCCGGCACATCGATGATGATGCAAATACTTTACATGGGGGGATTTCCTGTAGCTTTTGATAAATCTCGCAAACCTGATGTGCATAATCCAAAAGGATATTTTGAGCTTGAAGGAGGAAAAATAATAAACAGGCTGATGGATGGAACCTTTCCGATGGAAAAATACAGAGGTAAATTTATCAAAATAACTGCATACGGACTGAAATTTTTACCAGAAGGAAAATATAAAATTGTTTATATGACGAGAAATCTCGATGAAATAATGGATTCAATGGAAAAGATGTCTGGCCCTATAGACAGGGAAACGGAAAAGCCATTGCTTGATAAATTGAATAGATATATTATAAAGCTGATGGAGAGAAGAGATGATATTGATTACATAATTGTGAAGTATAACGAGGTAATAAAAAATCCCAGGAAGGAGATAGAAAGGGTGAATGAATTTCTGGGAGGAATTCTTGATGTAGATTCAGCTGTGAAAGCGGTTGACCCAAAATTATATAGGAATGTTAGGGAAGGTATTAATAGAGAGGGTGCCAAAAATGAATAAGGGGGTTGTAGTCTGGTTTACCGGATTGCCATGCTCTGGAAAAACAACAATTGCAAAGGAAGTAAAGAAAATTCTGGAAGAAAAAGGCATAGATGTGGAACTGCTCGATGGAGACACGGTGAGAGATTACATAAAAAATAAAGATTTTTCAAAGGAGGGGAGAAACAAGCATCTCCGCTACATTGCATTGATGGCGAAGCTGCTGGCGCAGCGGGGCGTTGTTGTGCTTTGCTCCTTCGTCAGCCCATATAGGGAGAATCGGGATTTTGCCCGCTCAATATGCAATAATTTTATCGAGGTTTATGTCAATACGCCTCTTGAGATTTGCATGAAGCGGGATGTAAAAGGAATGTATAAGAAAGCTTTGGCTGGAGAAATAAAAGGATTTACAGGCGTTGACGACCCATATGAAGAGCCAGAAAATCCTGAGCTTGTTATCGAAACACAGAATGAGAGTGTGGCAGAGAGTGCTGCAAAGGTTATAGCAAAACTAAAAGAGCTTGGGTATCTAACATAAAGGGAGCAATTTTTTGTAATGTATGGCCTTTCCATCATACTCCATCAAAGCCGGATATACATCCATGCCTTTGTCCACAGCACTGTAGAATAGCTCTGCAAACTTTTCATCAATATTTTCGTTTGGTTTGAAGCACTTTGAAGGAACAAATATCAGAATCAGAAGAGCCACCTCATACCCATTTTCCATGGCATTTATTAGCTCACGAAGGTGGCGCCGCCCCCTCTCGGTTGGAGCATCCGGAAAAAGAGCAGTTCCTTTATCTTCGAGGGTGCATCCTTTCGTTTCGAGCCACATTTTTTCGTTAAGTAAAAAATCTATTCTGCTTTCCCCATATTTCTTTTCCTTTTCTATTTTCTCCGCTTTTATTATTTTTCCGGATTTTATCAATTCCAAAGCTATTTTTGAATGGAAGGAAGAATTTGCAAAAACCCATTTGTTTTTATATTGTCCTGCTATCAAATCCCATTTTGTTTTTCTTTTCCCATATGCTCTTTTAAGTAAAACTTCATTTCCTTCATATATTACGTTCTCGAGTCTTCCGGGATCATGAATATGGACAAGCTCATTTCCTTCCACAACTCCCAAAAACTTATTCAATCTTTTTTTGAATATTGCTCTCGCATCAGCTTTTATCTCCATCACTTTCATTTTTAATGCATTCATAAAAAATTTAAATAGGTTTCAGAATTAAAAACAAGGATGAAGAAGCTCTATGTCTATCATGCAAATGAAGATGATCCAAAAAAATGCACAGCAAAAAAACTCGCTCGTTTTGGGCTTGTTAAGCTTGTTAACAGGCTTGGAAAATTGCCCAAGAATGCGATATTGCTGAGCCCTTTCTCTGAAAAGGCTCTCTCACCGGAGGATAAAAAATTTGGAAGCATAGCTGCCATAGATTGCTCATGGAAGGATGCAGAAAAAATTTTTTCAAAAGTTAGAAATAGAAATGCGAGAGCATTGCCATTTTTGCTTGCAGCAAACCCAACAAATTATGGGAAGGCAGCCAAGCTGAGTACAGCGGAAGCTATAGCTGCAGCCCTCTATATCATGGGCGAAGAAGAACATGCTCGCCTCCTGCTGAGCAAATTCAAGTGGGGCGAGATTTTTTTAACACTCAATAAAATGCCTCTTGAAGATTACAGAAATGCAAAGAATAGCATCGAGGTTATAAAAGCGATGGAAGCCTACTTAGAATAAAGGATACCATACCCCATTTATCATTATTGAGAAATCAATGTCTCCTATGAAATCAATATTTCCATATGTATTGAAAAATGGTGGCGAAGTATTCCATTCAACGCTGTAATTTTCTGCCCTCAAAAAATTCGCTTTTATATAAATTCCAAAATTTTGTAAAGTGAAATTCATTGAATATTCTGCAAGCCATTCCCAGTTTGTGTTTATGGCAATGGAGCCATTCAATGCCAGATTCCATGAAAATGAAAAGTTCGAGGCCTTTTTTGTTGCTTTTAAATCAAACATCCCTTTCAAAGCATTTAACTCAATAAAGGCATTTTTCCCTCCGTCCACGCCAATGTATCCATCTAATCCAACGCTCCATTTAAAGGTTATATTTCCTGTCAAATTAGATACCTTTATGAAAGAATTTGGATTGTTTGGCTTATCTGCCATTATAAGCTCGGTCTTTCTATTGTTCGTAAAAACATTTAGATATCCTTCCATACCTCCATCTATGGCGACATGGCGGGGCAAATAATTTATTCTTGCACAAGCTTGGTGCTTTCCTTCTATAATCATGCTTATGTTAAACTCGTCGCTTGCTTCATACTCAAAATGTCCTTCAGAAACAGAAAGATTGAAAGACATTGAAATCGGAATTTTTTCTATGGTTAAATTGGCATTGAATTTTCCTTCATAAATCATTTTAAGTGTTGTTTCCTGTGAAGAATATCTTTGAATTGATATGCCTGCATGCCCTACTTTCATACTTGGAGAAAATTCAATCATCGTTGTTACAGCTGGATCGAAATCGATTTGCATATACTGATGACTTTTCCCAATATACTCTCCAAATATCGCCACCTTGCTCGCATTTCCTTCAAAAACTGGCTCCAGATTCAGGTAATATTCTGGTTCCTTATCATACATCAGATAAGGAACAACTGTGAACACTATTCTCGCTTCCTTTGGCAATTCTTTTCCTTGCTCTGACCCGAGACCAGCCCTAAATATTTGTCCTTGAAAATCGAGTTGAACATATGTTTCGAAATCACTATCTTTTATTTCTTCTCCAAGCCTTATTATTTTGAAAACCAGCGATACAGCCAAAATCCATTTTCCGTTTACCTGCTGAACATATGGGAAAGGATATGCATTTATTTTTATATCCTTGCCATCTTCGCCAGTACTTTCATTATCATCAACATCTATGGGATTAAACAATGCTTTTAGAAGAGGTATCTTTTTCTCGATTCCATTGCATCTCGTATAAACAAAAGCCCCTATCTGCTCATCCAAAATGGTGAAATTGTAGCTTTTCTGCTGCTCTATTAAAATGCTTTCTCCATGCTCAACAATTTGTGGCGTCTCCTTCTGTTCAACTTTTATCGATTCATGGGTAAATGTGAGGGGCGTAAGCAAAATAAGCCCTATAAAAGCCGCAACTAGTCTTTTCATATATAAGTATCTGCTTATAATATATTAATGTTTTGTCAATGTCTGTCAATGGCAGATGCAGATTTACTGTTTTTAAATCTGCATTTTGTTATTGTGAGGGTTCAACAATAACAAATTTTTCAATAAAATAGTTTGTTTTGCTG
>JAGGWA010000061.1 GCA_021157745.1 Thermoplasmata archaeon | reverse complement strand
TGGATTGAAATATTCTGGATCAAAGTCCTTTCCAATCCACTCGATCATTTCCTCATGCATCTCATGGTTCGGATCTTTCAATGCTTCCAATAGCTCATAGTAACCTTCAACCCCTCCGCAGTCCTCGGGTGGAGAAGCTCTTTTACCAGATATGCATCTTGGATATCCAACGTTTCTTTCCCTTGCTATTATTTTTTCAAGAAGTATTTTATGGACCCAGTTATCCCCAAAGTCATAGATATATTCTGCCTCTCTGTTTTCCATTGAAAACCATTCCGCTATTCTTTCTTCTCTTTCTGGTATTATTTTTATTCCCCAGTATTCTGCATCTTTGCTCGGTATGCCTATCCTAACCTTTTCCCTCGTAACTGGATGGGCTATTCTAAATTCATGGAGATGCATATCTTCCCATTCCATTACATCCTGTATGGCAACATGCAAATCCCAGAAAGTATAGATGGATGGAACCTGTATCCTTCTCCATATAGGCGGTCTTATTCCTCTCAAACTTATTTTAAATTGATACACTTTATCAAATTCTTCTTTCATGGTAGAATATTCATCGATTATTATATAAAAAACTTTACAAAATGGATTTAGGTAAAATCTAAATAAATAAAATTTTTTTATGCTTCCCTCTTTTCCATTTATGCGTTTCGCTTTCGCCACGGATGATGGCATAGAATTTACAAAAGAGCATTTTGGAAGTGCAAAATATTATCTGATATATGAATGTGATGAAAATAAAAATTTTAAATTTGTCGAGAAAGTTGAAAATTGCACTGGCGAGGAAGAAAAACATGGAGATGAAAAGAAAGCAAGAAATGTGATGAAATTCATGGAAGAAAGGAATGTGAAAGTGTTTGTGGGCGCCGCCATGGGGCCCAATATTGTTTTTATAAGGAAGAGATTTGTTCCAGTCATTTCAAGAATTAAAAGGATTGAGGAAGCCATTGAAAAGATAGATGTCGATGAAATCGAGAAGGAGGCAGAAAAACCTTTTGGAAAAGAGAGAAAGATAATATATATCAAGCCCTGACTATAACAAAGTGATTATCAGCATATTTCTTCGACACTTTTTTCACACTCCATGCTTTCACTATCTCAAAACCAGCTTTTTTAACATCCTTCTTCAATTCCCTCATGCTATATAGATGGTAAAATCGCATTGCATGCTCGCCACGCTTCCATGGAACATATATGTCACCAAGCTCGCGCCATTTGTACAAAGCTTGGAGCATGAAACGGCGGCGCCACCTGTCCTGCCACTTCGACCATACCGAAAGCATTGCAAGGCTTCCTTTCTTAAGCACTCTTTTCATTTCCTTCAATGCCTTTATTCTGTTTTTCCTCCCTTTTATGTTATGAAGGGCTGCGATGAAAATTGCATAATCGAAAGTGCTGGAATGGAATGGCAAACGTAAGGCGTTAGCTTGAATGAGTGTTGCCTTCCTGACCTTTTTCTTTGCCATCAAAAGCATATTGAATGCTATGTCAACACCTATGGCATCGCCTCTCTTTTCCATTTCTTTCAAATGCCTTCCATTTCCGCAGCCAATGTCTATGCCAGTTCCATGCATGCTGTTTATGAATTCTATGCATTCCTTCCATGCCTGCTGGCGAGTTGCATCAAAGCTTTTTGCTATTTTCTCCCATTCATTTCCATTCATTTTCTTATTCTTCCTGTTATCAACAAATCAGTTTTAAATATCCATGTTGCAACCAAAATACATATGATTGAAAAAATGGCGGAATATACGATACCATACACAACGAGAGAATATTCATCCAGCAAAAGCAGAGATGGTGCCATCATCGGATGAGAAAATGGTATGGAAAAAATTATAGCTTTTAGCGGAGTGGACATCGAAGAAAAATCCTGAAACATGAGTATAAACATTGGAATTATTGCAAGAATAGAAACTGGCAATGAAAGGATTTGGGCAGATTTATAATTTTTGGCAAAAGAACCTATTACAAGGCATAATGATAAACCAGCAAGGAGAGAAAAAAACAATGATATGGAAATCAAAGCATAATCTATTCCATTTAAATTAAAGCCTGCAAGCTTTTCCTGCATTCCAAAGGATGAAATGTAATATCTCAAGCCAAGCATGTAGAGAAAAGCTATGATAGCACCAACTATTGTTGCTCCAATGATTTTTCCAGTTACAATATAGCTCCTTTTTATTGGAAGCGTCAATAAAGTTTCGAGGGTTTTATTTTCCTTTTCCATTCCCATGGATGAAATCACTATTCCTCCAGATGTTACAATCATTATCATTATGACTATTGGAATGCTCATTGATTGAGAAGAAAAGAAAGAGATTATTTTTTCAGGAGCTGCTGCCACCTCTCTATTTTTTATTATGGTGTATTCATCATATTCCACAGGAGAAAAAATAATGGAAGCATTGATTTTCTTTTCCTCAACAATCTTCGCAACAAGCTCATTATTTGCAATTTCAATTGCCTTTCTTACCGCCGTTATGGAAGCTGATTCAGCAATTCCAGTTCCCTTCAAAAGCCATTTTATATGGATTTCCGCTTTTTTCCCTTCCTTTATCAGGGATGAAAAATTTGATGGTATTTCTATTACAGCAATATTTTCCTTTCCTTCATTGCAATATTTCTTTAAAATGCTTGTATAAAATGAGGCATAACTTTCATTATCATGTGTTATTATCTCAACATTGGGCTTTTCCATGGCTTTTTTCTCCATGCCCCCTATCATACCTCCCATTCCAGCAAATATCAGCATCATGAATATTGCTGGAAGAATTGTTGCAGGCGTTAGCAGCTCTCTCACCTCCTTAAACACCAATGCTGCAATCTTCATTTGATCACCTTTAGGAAAACTTCTTCAATATTCTCTGCATCATATCTTTCTTTAAGCTCCTCCGGCTTTCCTTCTTCAACTATGATACCATTGTTCATCAACGCAATTCTATCGCAAAGATATTCCACTTCAAGCATGTTGTGCGAGGAAATCAAAAATGTTGTGCCATGAGCAGCATAATTTTTAATGATTCTTCTTATCTCATTCGCATTTATGACATCCAAGCCAGATGTTGGCTCATCGAGTATCGCAAGCTTCGGCTTTGCCATTAATACCCTCGCCACCAGGAGGCGGCGCACCATTCCTTTACTATAGCTCTCGATTTTATCATATATTCTTTCCCCCAGATTCGCTATTTCTATCGCCTTTTCTATATCGCAGCCTTCAAAAAAATTTGATATGAACTTGAGGTATTCTATTCCCCTCATATTTTTATATGCTCCAGCCTCCTCTGGCAGATAGCTTATTATCTCCCTTATTTTTTCATCATCCTTTCCAATCTCATAACCAAATATTTTCGCATTTCCACCATCCTTTTTTATTATGGTTGCGAGGATGCGCAGCACAGTTGTTTTTCCAACTCCATTTGGCCCTATGATACCAAAAATTTCTCCCTTTGCCACACTAAAAGAGATTCCTTTAACCGCCTTTATTCTACCATAGTTTTTTCTCAGCCCTTCAACAACAACAGCCTGCACAATGTTAATATTGTTCCCATATTTATTTTTGGTTTTTTGAATGGCTTCAATGCCGCAAAACCATAAAACATAAAACAAAATGTATTAATACATGCAGCTAATATTTTAACAAATGTTTGATGATAAAAGGAGGAGAAGGGATAAAGAAGAATTTGACAAGATGGTTAGAGAAATGCAGAAGATAATAGAAGAGGTTTTCAGGAGTGCTTTTGAAGGATTTGGGAATGCTTTTGCAGAAGGATTTTCAGTAAAGTTCTCTCCAGAGGGAGAAATAAAGATGGAGAGAATAGGAAGGGAAGATGAGGGCGATAAGGACATTATTGAAGATGATGACAAAATATATGTGACTCTTCGCCTCCCAGATATAGATGAGAATAGCCTCGACATAAAAATCGTTGATGGAGATCTGGAAATAATAGCTGGAGACAGAATAAGAATAATTGAGTTACCAGCCCCTGTGAATGAAAATAAAATAAAAGCTATCTATAAAAACGGTGTTCTCGATATAGAACTTGAGAAGATTTAAATCCCTATTCTGGTTCGCAAAGCATAGTAGCCTTCCTTTTCAATAGCTTTTGCCACCTTTTCCTGCAATTCTTTGCCAGGTGTCAAAGCAACCATGTAGCCACCCAAGCCGCCGCCTGTCATTTTAGCTCCATACGCTCCAGCTTTTCTTGCTATGTTAACAAGAAAATCGAGTTCTGGAGAAGAAACCTCTATTTCCTGCAAAAGCTCATGATTTTTATTCATTAACTCTCCCACCCTCTCCAATTCCATGGATAACAAGGCTTCTCTTGCCTCATAAACCAGCTTATTTGCTTCTTCAAAAATTTTATCATATTTCTCCCTATATTTCTCTCTCCTCTCTCTTACACCTTCAACAGCTTTCTTCGTATTCGCAACTATGCCAGTATCACCCATAACAATTTCAACTGGTTTTTCCATCTTTAGCAATTCCATTTTCTTTCCTTTCTCATACCATACAAGGCCTCCAAAAGTTGCACAGGTATTATCTATGCCGGAAGGATTGCCATGATATGCTTTCTCCCCCTCATAAGCAAATTCATTTATTTCCTCATCACTGAATTTCATACCAAACTCATCTGCTATTGCTCTTGCTATGGCAGCGCAGCTTGCGGCGCTCGCGCCAACGCCGCTGGCAGCCCTCAAATCGCCGGAAAGCCATATTTCTATGCATTCGTCTATCCCCATTGCTTTTTTTATCCGCACTATCGATTCTTTTTGCTGCTCCAATTTTTCTTTTTTGTAGCCTGGAGTTTCTTCTCTATTGTCATGTATGATGAATTCCTCACCATCGCATTTTTTAACGATTGCAACCGTTTTTTTATCTATGGCAGAAGCTATAGCTGGAATTCCGTATACAACAAAATGCTCATTGAAAAGAATGACTTTACCATATCCATATCCTTTTCCCATGCAATGAAAATCAATTGCAATATATAAGGATTTATACTGCCATGCATCTTGTATCATTACTGAAAAATCTGTTACAAAGCAATTCCATAAAAAATTTATAATCAAAACCCTATCTCATCAAATGAATGGAAAAGAAATAAGCAAATTGATGGAAGAGAATGATATAAAATGGGTTCAAATTCATTTTACAGATGTTATGGGAAAGTTGAGAATTCTTCATGCTTCTTCAGAAGAATTTTTAGAGAATATTCTCAAGAATGGCATTAATTTTGATGGGTCATCTGTAGGCTTCTCAGTAGTTGAAAAATCCGATTTAATTGCTGTACCAGATAAAGATACGTTCATTATTTTACCTCATGAGAAAAATGAGGCAAGAGTGATAGCAAACATTTATAATACAGATGGCTCACCATTTCCTCTGGATCCAAGGTATGTGCTAACTAAAACAATTAAAAAAATGAAAAGAGAAGGATTTGATGAAATAAAAATATCTCCAGAAATGGAATTTTATTCCTTCCATAGACAAGAAGAAAAATATGAAATAAATGAGGAAAGTGGATATTTCATCCCTCCTCCCTTTGATGCAGCAAAAGAGTACAGGAAAGAACTTGCTGAAGCTTTAATAAAAAGCGGATATCCTGTTAGATACCATCATCATGAAGTTGGCAGAATGCAACAGGAAATAGAAATAAAAGCTTTGGATGCCGTTCAGGCAGCTGATTTCTGCATATACTTTAAATACCTCGCCAGAGAAATTGCCTCTCGTCATGATATGGTGGCAACATTTATGCCCAAGCCTTTTTCAAATGAGGCAGGCAATGGAATGCATGCTCATGTGG
>JAGGWA010000010.1 GCA_021157745.1 Thermoplasmata archaeon | reverse complement strand
TTCCCAAAGTTAAGAAAAATGAAAAGGTTAAAGAGGGAGACATAATAGGTGTTGTTAAAGAAACTCCAATTGTTGAGCACCGCATAATGGTTCCTTTTGGCGTAAATGGCGTTGTTACAAGCATAGAAGAAGGCAAGTTTAGAGTTGAAGACATTATCGCTACCGTTAAATCAAATGGAGAAGAAAAGGAAATAAAAATGCTGCAAACATGGCCAGTAAGGCAGCAGCGCCCATTTAAAGAAAAGCTTCCGCCAACTGTTCCTCTTATAACTGGACAGCGTGTTTTCGATACTTTCTTTCCAATAGCGAAAGGAGGAACAGCCGCCATACCAGGCGGCTTCGGAACAGGAAAAACAGTTTCGCAGCACCAGCTGGCGAGATGGAGCGATGCAGACATCATTATCTACATAGGATGTGGAGAACGTGGTAACGAAATGACAGAAGTGCTGCGGGACTTTCCAAAGCTTAAGGATCCAAAAACAGGACATCCTTTGATGGAGAGGACAATTTTGATTGCAAATACATCAAACATGCCTGTCGCCGCCAGAGAGGCAAGCGTTTATACTGGAATTGCTTTGGCAGAATATTATCGCGACATGGGCTACGATGTTGCTTTGATGGCAGATTCCACGAGCAGATGGGCAGAAGCTTTGCGCGAAATTTCAGGAAGGCTTGAGGAAATGCCGGGCGAAGAAGGATATCCAGCTTATCTCGCTTCCCGTCTTGCAGAATTCTATGAAAGAGCTGGAAGAGTAAAGGTTATCGCAAGCGAAGACAGGGAAGGAAGCATCTCTGTTATTGGCGCCGTGAGTCCGCCAGGCGGCGACTTCTCCGAGCCTGTAACGCAAAATACATTGCGTATAGTGAAGGTCTTCTGGGCTCTGGATTCTGATCTGGCAGATAGGCGTCATTTTCCATCAGTAAACTGGTTGCGTTCCTATTCATTGTATTTGGAGCGAGTTAAGGAATGGTGGGAGAAGAATGTTGCCAAAGACTGGCTAGATTTGAGAAATGAAGCAATGGCTTTGTTGCAGAAAGAAGAGGAGTTGCAGGAGATAATACGCCTCGTTGGCCCAGACGCTTTGCCACCAAGCGATAGAATTATTTTAGAAGGAGCTCGCGTCATAAGAGAGGATTTCCTGCAGCAGAACGCATATCACGATATCGATACATATTGCCCTTATAAAAAGCAGTATGAAATGCTCCGCATAATGATAAAATTCTATCATTTGATGAAGGAAGCTATAAGCAAGGGCATAGAATTCGACAGGCTTAAGGAACCTAAATGCAGGGAGGCAATAGCAAGAATGAAAACGATACCAAATGAAGAATATGAGGAGCAATTCAAGAAAATTGAGGAAGAGATGGAGAAAGAGTTTGAGGAATTGAGATAATTTTAAATTTCAAGATATGTTAGCAAAAAGATGAGAGCATTTATAGCAATAGATATTGGAGAAAAAGAAGAAATCGTTGAGTTATTAAAAGAACTGAAAAAGATAAAAGGCAGGATAAAGCCTGTTGAGCCAGAGAACATTCATCTAACTTTAAAATTTTTGGGAGAAATAGATGAGGGAATGATAAGCAAGATTAAGGAGACTATAGAGAGAAGCGTGGAGGGAATATCTCCATTCAAGGCAAATTTATCTGGCTTGGGTGTGTTTCCGAGCATTAATTACATGCGGGTTTTGTGGATTGGTTTCAAAGATGAGGGACAAACAAAAAAAATTGCTGGAGAGCTTGAAAAAGAATTGCATAAATATGGATTTAAAAAAGAGAAGGGCTTCACACCGCATGTTACAATAGCGAGAATAAAAAGCAAAGAAGGAAAGGAGGAAATAAGGAAATTCATTGAAAGATATAAAGAAAAAAGTTTTGGAGAAGTTGAATGCAATCAAATTCGTTTAAAGAAGAGCATATTGAAGCCAGAAGGACCCATATATAAAACAATAGAAGAGATAAAATTATGAGATTGCTAGAGGAAGTTTTAAAAAAAATAAAGCCAACAAGAGATGAAGAAAAAAAGTTAAAAGAAGTTGTTATAGAACTGGAAAAAAAGATAGGCGAAGCAATTCCAAGCGACGCAACTTTAATGCTCGTCGGCTCTGTAGCAAAGGGAACATATTTGAAAAATTCTCTTGATATAGATTTTTTTGTTCTGTTTCCAAAAAAATATGAAAAGAAAGAAATGGAAAAAATTGTTATTGAGGCAGGAAAAAAAATTTTGCATGATTATAGAATACAGTATGCTGAGCACCCTTATATAAGAGGTTTTTATAAGGGCTATCAAATTGATATTGTTCCATGCTATAGAATAAAGAGTATAAAGGAAATGAAAAGTGCAGTTGATAGAACACCATTTCATACAGAGTTTGTGAAGCAAAATATGGATGCAAGAATGAAAGATGAAACAAGGCTGCTAAAGCAATTTCTTAAAGGCATTGGATGCTATGGAGCGGAGGCAAAAATAGAAGGATTTTCAGGCTATCTTGCAGAGCTTTTGATAATAAAATATGGCAGCTTTATGGATGTTGTAAAAAATGCTTCCCAATGGAAAGAAAGGATATTTTTGAGGCTTGACAATGAAAAAAATATATTTTCTGAACGGTTTGTTTTTGTTGACCCAGTCGACCCAAACAGAAACGTTGCTGCTGCTGTATCGGAAGAAAAATTGAATATTTTTATTCAGGCATGCAAAGATTTTTTGAAAGAGCCGAGCATAAAATTTTTCTTTCCCAAGCCTGCTCCAAAGCTTTCAATTGAAGAGATTGAAAAGAAACTTGAAAATTTCGTTGGAATATGTTTTGAGAAGCCAAACATTGTCGACGATATTTTATATCCACAGTTGAAAAAAGCAGCGAGCAGCATTGAAAAGCTGTTCATTCAACACGATTTTGAACCTTTGAGGAAAGCTTGGTATGCTAACAATGA
>JAGGWA010000172.1 GCA_021157745.1 Thermoplasmata archaeon | reverse complement strand
TTATGCTTGCATTGCTTTCCTCCAGAATTTTGTAAAGATATGGATGGGCAAACATGTATATGTTTATTGAGATGTTTTTTGCTTTTTCCAAAGCTTTGCTGACAACATTGTAAGAACAATCAGGAGAACAAAATGCTTTAACATAGCTCGCTTTGAAATGAAACGGCGGAAAGCAACTCCATCCTATTTTAACAAGCTTCCAATCATTGCTTGTGTTTGTATCATTGCATCCATTTCTCTGCAGTACATATCCCTCTTTTCCCTCAATTGCATTTCCTTTCCATCCTTCATTGTATGAAAAATTTCCGTAAACAACACAATCTATTGTATGGTTTTCTGAATCTTTTAAAGCAACAACACCTCCATAGTTGGGAAGATAAAAGCTTCCTTCTCTCTTCAAATCCGGGATGGGAGAGCAATCATAATATTCATAGCTTGCATTGAACCCCATCTCGCATAAAAAAGAGGAGCCATTCTGGGTGATATATAGCTCCTCTCCATTCTTAAGCAATATATCCGGAAGATAAACTTTGTTTTGTTTATTTGCCCTTTTCCATGGATGCGTCGTCAGATAAAAGCCATTTAGCTTTATATCGCCTCCACAATTTTTTATTGAAATGAATTCATTGTTCTTATTTGGGTAAGCATAGTAATAAACTTTTTCTATGAGTAAATTTTGTCTCGCTTTTGTTTTCAAAATTTCTATGCTGCAGTGTGCAAAATTGTTTGAGGAATTTCCATCAAAAACTGCCGCAATTATCTCATGCTTTCCTTCATGTCCTTTCGTATCAAATTCTATTTTTGGCAGCCTATAGCTGTTTATCGATTCATAGCGTTTTGTTCCTATCAAATGCTCTTCATCCATGTAATCGAGGTAAAAATAAACAACAAAAGCTTGGCTCACGCCACCAACATTATCAACCCTCGCCTCTACTTCAACAATCTCTCCTTCAATAACAACATCTTTATCAACTTTAACCCATCTTAAAGCCAAATCAAAATTGCCTGAGGCAATGTAAGGCATGAGGAAAATTAATGCCATTAACAACGCAACAAGCCCTCTCACCTTGATAAAAAGCGTTGCGATATAAAAACCAAGCGGGCGCGGCGGGATTCGAACCCGCGACTTGCAGCTTAGGAGGCTGCCGCCATGTCCTGGCTAGGCCACGCGCCCCCAATTTGTATAGCTGCTTCTATAAAATAATTTTTGGAAATGCAACTAGCTATACCTCAGTTTTTCAATCATCCATTTTGCGGTCATTCTTACAGCTTCCTCGCTATTGTAGCGGGGTTTCCATCCCATGTTTTTAAGCTTGGTTATGTCCAGCTTCATTATTTTTACATCTCCCTTCCAGCCCCTTCCATCTATGCCTCCTGTAAAAATAAATTCTGGCTGCAATTTCATTTCCTCACTTACGATTTCTGCAATTCTTTTAACATTTACCCAGTCTTCGGAGCCAATGTTGAATATATCAACTTGCTTGCTTGATTGCAATCCAAAAAACATTGCATCTATGCAGTCATCTATATACAAATAAGATTTTTTCTGACTTCCATCGCCGAGAATTTCAAGCTTTGTTTTATCTTTAAGCAATTTATGTATGAAATCATAAATTACGCCATGTGTTGAGCGAGGGCCGACGACATTGGCAAATCTATATATTTTTGCCTCCATATCGAATGTATGGCAATATGCAGTTATCAAAGCCTCAGCCGCAAGCTTGGAAGCTCCGTACAATGATATTGGAATCAATGGTCCATAATCTTCGGGTGTGGGTATTTTCTCAGCCTCTCCATAAACTGTTGATGAAGAAGTAAAAACGATTTTTTTCACGCCCGCCAGGCGCATTTCCTCAAGCAGATTGTATGTGGCAAGGATATTCTGTTCAAAATGAATTTTTGTATTCTCTACGCCAAGCCTTACATCTGGATTTGCCGCCAAATGAAAAACAATGTCAACGCTTTTCAAAGCTTTCTTTATATCATCCCTGTTCAGTAAATCCCCTTTTATTAGCTCTATTTTATCCAGATTATGTTCTATGAATTCCATCTTTCCAGAAGAGAAGTTATCGATGCATGCCACATCATAATCTTTTTTTAGCAGGGCATCTATCAAATGGCTTCCTATGAAACCAGCCCCTCCAGTAACCAAAGCTTTCATGCGGTAAAATTTTATATGAGTATAAAAACTATTGCTTTTAAAAAACTAAAGAAACCAAGCCATGACAGTATCCATATTGATGTTGTTATTGTTGAACCAATCATTACAATGGCTACGCTTTTTCTTGCTGATAATCCAAGAAATCTTGCAATTATTGTTGTACTTATGCCACCTGTTCCCTGGAAAGGAATTATCATGAAAAGAAGTAAAGCCAGATCAAGCCATTTCGCTTTCTTGAATTTTTTTGCTCTTTCTTGAAGCCATGTATAACCTCTTTGCAATATCCCAATGTGCTTTATTATGAACTCAGCAAACCACCAGTTGTATGCTATTATGGCGGATGAAATAACATCCAAAATAACAATGGTGCTGCCAACTATCCATGGGGATATAGGAGGACCAATCTGGCTTGAGAGCATCAGAGGTATGACACTTTCTTTTCCAGCTGGAGGGAAAAAATATGCCAATACCAATGCTGTGTATTTGGTGGCAGCATTTGATGGTAATATGCTGAAAATAAAAATGAAGTAATATGCTACTGTCAGGAATGGGGTAATAAAAATCAGGAATTTATATAAAATGGCAAGATTGGACTTTATCTTGCTCAACTGATTGTATGAGTTCACTATGAACTCATTTATTTTTATTTTCATTTTCCTGCCCCTTTAATTCTTCATATGCTTTATCAATAATGTTTTTCAGAGTTTGGTATATCTCTTCAACTTCAACATCTTTTCCAGTTGCTCTTTCCAACAACTTCGCCAGACGTGATGCAGTTCTTGCAAATATGAGCCAGAAAGCAAATAGCATGCCCCATGTGAAGGCAACCAAAGCTGTCATAAGTAGCAACAGATAATTCATTATGTTGTATTAGCCTGATGTTAAAATATTTTGCATTTTTTCTATGTTGAGCTCCAATCTTTTCAATTTTTTATCCATTTTTTTCATAAGCAGATTCGCTATTTCTGTAAGCAACGAGAGATATTCCTTTGAAACAAAAATTTTTCCATCTTTTCCAATTGGCACATCCATCTTTTCTGTGCTTAATATTTCCACCATAACCTTCCCGTTTATTGATTTTAT
>JAGGWA010000017.1 GCA_021157745.1 Thermoplasmata archaeon | reverse complement strand
TCAGAATACCCCAGGAGGGAATACACTGGGTATTCTTCAGAGAAAATACTGAGGGGGCATATATACTGGGAAGCAAGGGTATAAATGTGACAGATGACCTTGCCATTGATTTCAAGGTAATAACAACTCAAGGGGCTGAGAGAATAATAAGACTTGCCTTCGAATATGCAAAAAAGAACAATATGAAGAAGGTAACCGTTGTTACAAAAGCAAATGTGGTGAAAACAACAGATGGAAAATTCCTGAGTGTAGCGGAAAGAATAGCAAAGGAATATCCAGATATAGAGTGGGATGACTGGTTCATAGACATAATGACTGCAAAACTTCTTGACCCCGCAAGAAGAAAGGATTTCAAGGTAATTGTCCTTCCAAATCTCTATGGAGATATTCTGACAGATGAAGCTGCCCAGATTCAGGGAGGCGTCGGCACAGCCGGAAGCGCAAACATTGGAAAGAGATATGCCATGTTCGAGGCAATTCATGGAACCGCATTGAGAATGGTTAAGGAAGGAAGAGCAAAGTATGCTGATCCAACAAGCATGATAAAGGCTGCTGCAATGCTTCTCGAGCACATCGGCTACAAAGAAAAGGCAAAACGCCTTGAAATGGCTCTGGATATCTGCACCCAGTATGAGAAGAAGATTGTTGTTACTGGAAGAAGTGATGGAGCAACAACAGCTGAGATGGCAGACTATATAATAGAGACATTGAAAGATGAAAACATTGAAAAGAAGTGGATGAATTACCATAGATAGATATGGTAAAATTAACTGAGCTAATATTTCGAGATGCACATCAATCACTCATAGCTACGAGAATGCGAACAGAGGACATGCTTCCTGCCTGTCCTCTTCTCGACCAGATAGGATACCATTCTATGGAAGTGTGGGGAGGAGCAACATTTGATGTTGCCATTCGTTATCTCAATGAGGACCCATGGGAAAGGCTCAAAAAATTGAGGGAAGCTTTGCCAAACACACCCCTGCAAATGCTTGAAAGAGCCATGAATATCGTTGCTTACAAAAATTATCCGGATGATATTGTTGAAAAATTTATATATTATGCAAAAAAGGATGGAATTGACATATTCAGAATATTTGATGCACTCAATGATTTGAGGAATCTTGAGGTGCCAATAAAGGCTGTAAAAAAGGTTGGAGGACATGCGCAGTGCGCTTTGTCATACACTGTCAGCCCTGTTCATACAATCGATAGATACATTGATGATTTTCTTAAGCTTCAGAAGATGGGATGCGACTCCCTTGCAATTAAAGATATGGCAGGTATGATAACTCCCAAGAGAGCTTACGAAATAATCAGTGGCATGAGGGATGCTGGCGTAAAGATACCAATAGATCTCCATACACACTGTACATCTGGTATGGCAGGAATGGCATACATGAAAGCTTTAGAGGCAGGAGTGGACATTGTTGATACAGCCATCTCCCCATTTTCCTGCGGCACCGCCGCGCCGCCGACGGAATCTGTTGTTGCAGCCCTTAAAGATACCGAGTATGACACAGGATATGATTTAAAATTGCTTCTTGAGGCGAGAAAATATTTCCTCAAGGTATGGGAAAAATATAAGCCATATCATAAAATGGCTTCTTTGAAGGTTGATCCCTCCGTTACATATCATCAAATACCGGGAGGAATGCTTTCCAATCTTCTATTTCAACTGGAGCAGCAGGGCAAGGAAGATAAATATGAAGAAGTGCTAAAAGAAATTCCGAGAGTGAGAAGGGATTTAGGATACCCACCTCTTGTTACGCCCACCTCTCAGATTGTTGGAGTGCAGGCTGTTTTAAATGTTCTCTTTGGAAGATACAAAAAGATAGCAAAAGAAACAAAGGAATATGTCAGGGGCATGTATGGAAAGCCACCCGGAGAAATACCCAAGGAGATTTATGAGATTGTTCTTGGCAAAAACTGGAGAGATGAAATAGTCGAAGGCAGACCATCTGATTACCTTGAGCCAATGTTCGACAAAAAGAAAAAAGAACTTGAGGAAATGGGATTGCTGAGGAAGCCTGAGGATGTTCTCACCTATGCTTTATATCCAGATATAGGATTGAAATTCCTGAAAGGCGAGATTGAGCCTGAGAAAATGGTTGTTAGGGAAAGCGTTTCAGTGCCAAAAATTCCTGCCAGATATAAAATAAAGGTGGATGGAGAGCTGTACAGCGTGAATGTGAAATCTGATGCGGAAGTGGAGATAGATGGCAAGAAATATAAAGTGGAAATAGCAGAAGTGGAAGCGAAAAAAAATAGCATGGAAAAAGAGGAACATGGAGAAAAGGTTATAAAAGCTCCGATGTTGGGCATGATAATAAAAATAAATGTTAAGGAAGGACAGAGAGTTAAAAAGGGTGATACGGTAGCAATACTTGAGGCGATGAAAATGGAGAATGAAATTTTAGCTCCTGCTGATGGCGTTATCAAAAAGATAAATGTTAAAGAAGGGCAGAATGTTAATGCGGGAGAGATAATTGCAATAATGGGATGAGAATGAATGCTATAGAACTTGCATTTATTGGAATAGCCATGGTTTTTTCAACGCTTTCTATACTTGCTATAGTAACATATATTATAGGAAAAATTGCCATGAAGTTTGGTAGAAAGGATAAAAGAAAAGTTGCAGCCATAGTTGCAAAACTTCATGCAGAGGGCAGATTATAATGATGGGAATATTTGAGATGGGAATAGAATACATTTCTATAAAGCAAATTGTAATGATAATCGTTGGTATAGTATTGTTATATCTTGCAATATGGAAGAAAATGGAACCTTTACTCCTTGGTCCCATCGGCTTTTCTGCGATACTGGCAAATTTATCATTTCCCGGCATAGCATCCCCTGCGGATTTTATGGAATTAATTTACAAATACCTCATAAGAACAGAGTTGATACCTCTCTTCATTTTTCTCGGCATAGGAGCAATGACAGATTTTAGCCCTCTCATTGCAAATCCAAAAACATTTTTGCTGGGAGCCGCCGCCCAGGTGGGAATATATTTTGCCATGCTCGCCGCCATAATATTTGGCTTCAATCTTGAGCAGGCTGCTGCAATAGGAATAATTGGAGGGGCAGATGGTCCTACCACCATATATACTGCAACAAAACTCGCCCCAGATTTACTCGGTCCTGTGGCTGTTGCTGCGTATTCATATATGGCTCTTGTTC
>JAGGWA010000182.1 GCA_021157745.1 Thermoplasmata archaeon | reverse complement strand
CTGTTACTATATGCACATGTATTCTTATTAACACAGACGCTGTATCTGGATTTGTACCATATCCTCCGTAAAACCAATCAACTGTATCTCCATCCTTTAATTGATATTTATCCGCGCCAATCCATGGTAATGGTTCGTCAGGATAATTAACCCAGTATTGCCATCCATTCATCCCCTCATTTTTCTTTCCCGCTATCGAATCAACGAGTAATGAACCATATTGCTGATACCATTTATCGTTAACCGTGTAATCGCAATTGCCTTCCTTAGATACTCTGTCTAAGGCACCTAAAGCAGTTGTGCTGCTCACCTTATATGTTTTACCACTATTATGGGCTGTAACTTCAAATGTTGTGTTTTTTACGAGTGTTACATCACCTTCCCAGAATGGTTCAGGTAATGGCTTCGCTATTTGGCTCATCCCTTCAATTGCAGCAAATAACAACAATACCCCAATTATGATTGCCAACTTTTTCATTTCACCACCTGTCAAATTTTTTTTACAAAAGTAAATAAAATTTTATATTTTAATTTTTTGTTAATCGATGATTGCTATATGCTGTGATAAGTCAATAGATCATACTGCTATGCAAAGAATTAGAATTGAGCTAAATTTTTTAAAATGTGGCCAAAATTTTGTGAAAAAATTTTTATCCCCGCCCTATATAAAATCATGAAAAAGATTGCCATTGCAATAATTATTCTTCTCGCCATGCCTTCCAATGGATTCTTTTTCAATTTTAGGGAGAGAGCTGTCCATTTTCATATAAATCATGAAACGCATGTTCCTCCTTTTCTTTTCTGGAGATGGGGCGGAAAAGATGTTGTTATTGAATATAGAGATGTTGTAAAAAATAATGATAGCGTTGTTGCAAACGTCACTGGCTACATAGCAATTCCCCCAACGCTTCCGAATCAGGATATCATTGACATTGAATTTGAGCCGCCACCCTCAAAAATCTTGCAGGATGAATATGGGCAGAGTGTAGCATGTTATGAATTTAAACTAAAGCCAAAGGAAAGCGTTGTTCTATCATGGCGTGTTAAAGCAAGAGTATACAACATTCGCTACATATTGCTTCCTTTCCTTGTTGGCGATTATATTCCGCCAGATATAAAGGAAAAATATACTGCTGATGGAGAGATGTATAAAATTCATGATCCGTATATTCAGCAGATAGTGAAAAGTGTCGTCGCAAATGAAACAAATTTGCTGATCAAAGCGATAAAATTGCACGATTTTGTTATACAACGACTAAGCTATGCTCTCGATAACAGATGGGATGATGCTCCAACAGTTTTAAAGCGTGGAAATGGCTCCTGCTCTGAATACTGCTTTGCCTACATTTCATTATGCAGGGCAGCGGGAATTCCTGCAAAATATAAAGGGGGAAGTTATCTGGCAGAGATGCCTCCATATAACGATAGCATATTTCATAGAATGGTTTTGATTTACATGCCAAACTATGGCTGGATTCCAGTTGACATGACATTCGATGAATGGATTCTCCATCATTATGCTTTTGGTTTCCATAGCAATAGATTCTTCGCCCTCATGACAGGCGGCGGCGCCTCCCGTTATTTAAACTGGACATATAACAGCCATTATGATAGCAATGCAAAACTTGATGTGGTCTCGACAGCAAGATGGGTTTCATGGACTAATCCACGTATTTAAATATCCATGATTCATATTCTTCTCCCAGGCTATTTATTCCGACATTTCCAGCATTTATCTCATTCTTTCCATCGTTATCGAAATCTCCGATGCACGTTACAGCAAGCAATCCATGTGTGGCATTGATCAGATATTCCTCTGTATACTCTTTCCCATTCCATTGCAAAATATGGACAAAATTTGTTCCAACTGCAATCTCTTGCAAGCCATCGTTATCAACATCGCCAACATCTATGGCTTCTATCGTTCCCTCCTCGCCATCCCAATAAAAGCTCGCCTTCTCCCTATAACTTCCATTTTCGTATTCATATACCTTAAGCATTGGAGCATAGAATGTAACATGTATCTCATTCTTGCCATCATTATCGCTATCTTTTGCTATGCATGCAAATGGATACGATTCATTGTAATATGCAACCACGCTTTGCTCCCATCTTCCATTATTCCATTTTAGAACGATTGTGGCATTTGTATTTACAATGAGCTCGTTTTTACCATCGTTATCAGCGTCACCAATCCATGGAAAATAAACCCAATAGTTGCCAGGATAATCCCATTCCATTTTCTTAACAAATTTGCTTCCATCCCATTGAAGAACCAAAACTTCAGGCTCATTTTGATAACCGCCTGTAACAACAACCTCATTTTTTCCATCGTTATCAGCATCGCCAATTATGCAATCCAGAGTTGTTCCCCATTCTCCTCTCTTTACAACAATATATCTCCCCATCAGTTTATAGGCATTGCCATCCCATTTGAAAGCCGAGAAATGACGACCCCATGCCACCGCCACTTCATTTTCTCCATCGTTATCAGCATCGCCGATAGCAAAACCTGTTGCAGAACCGAAAGGCTCGGGCAAGCCAAAGAAAGTATAACCAGCTTTGAAGTATGCATCTGTTATTTTTGCCTCCTCGTAGTAGCTATTTCCATTCCATTTTATAACACGCAAGAAAGGATCTCGCCCTCCAACAAGCAGCTCATTCTTTCCATCGTTATCAGCATCGCCAACAGGCTGCGGTCCTTCATAACGAGCAGACCAGAAAGTAAGTTTTCCATAACTCTTTTCCCATTGAATTATGAATTGTCCGCTGTTTGAATTGTATTCAATATTCTCGCATCCTTTTTTGTTTTCTACCATGCTTTCATTTGATAAAACAGGAG
>JAGGWA010000169.1 GCA_021157745.1 Thermoplasmata archaeon | reverse complement strand
TTCCATGGCTTTTATTGCCTCGCTATCTTTTGGCATGAATTCTTCGAGGCTGAAAGAGGTTTTTACATTTATGGCAGCTGCTCCCATCAAAATCGTTATTATTGAAACAACTGCAACAACCTTTAGAGGATTTTTACATAGCAAATCCGACAGCCTTTCCATTATTTTTCCTGCTGAGAATCTGCTTTCACTCTTTTTTGCCTCAATTTCCTTTCCTCTGTCAAGCAGGTAACGGAGGGCTGCTTCAAATGTTATCGCAATTATGAATGTGTAGGCTATGCCTATTGCTGCGAGAATGCCAAAATCTCTCACACTCGGAATACTTGCCGACAAAAAGGAAAGAAATGATACTGCAGTTGTTATTGTGGCAAGAATCAGGGCTAAGCCAATTTCTTTTATCGATAAAATCATCGCTTCTCTAACGCTCTTTCCATTTCCTATTTCATGAAGATAATTATGGAAAATATGAACCGAATAGTCAACACCCAGTCCCATTAGCAGCGGAACTAGAGCTATGGCGAGAGTATTGAACTTTATTCCAATCAAAGCCATGGTTCCAAAAAGCCATACTATGGCAAGACTCAATCCAAGCAATGATATTATTACATATGATACCCGTCGAAAATTTATGAATAGAATGAGAATGATGGCAATGAAAATGCTGGGAATAATTATTTTATTTGATTTATTCGTTAAATCATCTATCTGATATGAAATCACGCTTGAACCAGTAACTTCCACCTTAAATCCATATTTCTGGGCTTCTCTCTCCAGAACGCTCACAATTTTCCTGCTTACTTCCTTCAATGAATTCGTATCCAGGCTTCCGTTTATCTGTGCAATCATCAAAGTTGCCTTCGCTTCTCCATTTTCAGATGATAAAAACATTAGAGCAGAGTTCCTTAAATCATCCATAACAGGTTGCCTTATCAGAAGTTGCTGTTCAATGTTTACATTGTCTATATTCCTCCATGCATTGTTGAAATCATTCAAGGAGATGGCTTCCTTTTTTTCGAGCAATTTTTCGACCATTTCAAAAGAAAAATTTTGCTGAAAACGCATTATCAGATTTTCAATGAAACTGTTTTCTATTAACTTTATGATCCAGTATAAAATGCCACTGTTCATTGAAAAAGGAAATGGAACAGCAACCCTGCTTCCTGCTTCCATGTCATACAATTTAGCAGGCAAGGATGCATTTCCAAAAGATGGAGCAATCCCATATTTTGAAAGCTCTTCCCTTGATATATTCATATAAATTTCGTTCTCATCGATAGCAATGCTTGCATTGAGCGGAAAATCCATGTATCTGCCATCCTTTCCAACCCATATGAAAGCTTCTGCTTTTTTCTCCTTAAAATTCCTAATGGCCTCTATGTTTTTCATTCCGCCGCCGAGCTCCCATTGCGGCGGCGCCGTGCGGCATGAGATGATGTAGCTTAAGTTCAGTTTGGCTGGAT
The DNA here is from genome assembly GCA_021157745.1 of Thermoplasmata archaeon. Lineage (GTDB taxonomy): Archaea > Thermoplasmatota > E2 > UBA202 > JdFR-43 > JAGGXW01. Next base: position 2,797 of record JAGGWA010000169.1, on the reverse strand, counting down.
CAACTTTGTTTTTGAATGAAACATACCATTCTACGCTTGAAAACTTTGGGATGGCGAGATTTTTTACATGAAATACTATCTCAACACTTTTCTTGCATGCTTTCATCTCGAAACCTGTTATGTCGGCAAAATCATATTTTGAATCTTCTGCATCGTAAGATGTTACTGCGCTAACAGGGTTCATCAAATCATTGTATGCATTTCTTATTTCATCATCGCTACATTCCTCCATGTCTTTTTGATATTCCATCCCACATATTGCAGAGACAAAATTTGCTACCCCAACAACACCTTCTGTGCCACTTATTTCCTTCAGCTTTTTTCCAATATTGTATTCAGCTTTTATGGAATCCACGCTGACAACATCTTTGCCATACAATATTATCATTACTGGCTCTTCATCCTCTCCAAAATATTCATTTATTCTATCGCTTGCCCTCACCATCTCATTATCGGGTACGAAATCTTTCGTGGATGTTCCCATCTTTAGAGAGGGGATAAAACTTGCAAAAACCAACGTGATGAATATTATTATGGCCACAACAACCTTTGGTTTTCTTTCGATAAAGGATGCAAGTTCAGAAAGCATGATTGAATATTCTTTGATATATATAAAAATTATGTATTACATGTTTTACATGAAAAAACATATATATTGGATTGTGATATAAAAACCAATGGCTGAACTCGAGTTTTATGGAAGCGCAACCGTGGGGGAAAGAGGGCAAATAGCCCTGCCAGCGAATTTGAGAAGGGAATTAAACATAAAAGCCGGGGATAAAATCCTCATATTTGGAAAGAGAGCATGGAGGAAATGGGGATTCATGGCAGCGAAAGCGGAAGTGCTTGAAGCGTTGTTGCAGGAAATAGAAAAAGAAATAAGAAAACTGATGGAAGGGGCAAAGAAAGATTAGCCGCCATAGTTCAAATTTAAATATCCTTTTTCCATAAACTTTTATGCTTGAACTCGTAACAAGAAATCTAAAGGAAGTGATAACAGTTGAGGAGCTAAAAAAAGTTATGGAGAAAGATGAGAAAAAAGCATATATTGGTTTCGAGCCATCTGGTTTCGTTCATCTCGGATGGCTTATGTGCGGAGAAAAAGTGAAGGATTTGGTTAACGCTGGCTTTGATGTCACAATTTTGCTTGCTGACTGGCACGCATGGATCAATGATAAGTTAAATGGAAATATGGATGCCATCAGAACATGTGGAGAATATATAAAAGATGCATTCGCAGCCATGGGAGTGAAAGGCGTCAGATACATTTATGCAAGCGATATCGTCAAGGATGTAAATTACTGGAATCTCATTCTAAAAATAGCGAAAGCTACCTCGCTAGCTCGTGTAAGAAGAGCGATGGATATAATGGGAAGAAAAGCGGAGGAAGCGGAAAAAGATTTTTCCAAATTCATATATCCAATAATGCAGGTTGCCGACATTTTTTATCTCGGCGTGGATGCTGCCTTAGGAGGTATGGATCAAAGACATGCTCATATGTTAGCTCGTGATTTTGCAGATAAGGCAAAGATGAAAAAGCCCGTTGCATTGCACACGCCCATAATATCCAGCCTTAAAGCAAAGGGAAGAATGGATGTTGCAAAAATGTCGAAAAGTAAGCCAGGAAGCGCCATATTTGTTCATGATGAAAAGGAGGAGATAGAGCGTAAAATAAAAAAAGCTTATTGTCCCGAAGGTGATCCTTCGAATCCTGTAATGGAAATTGCAGCCTATCTTTTATTTCCACATTTTGGAAGCATCGAGATAAATGGAAAGGAATATGAAAGTTATGATACTTTGGAAAAAGATTTTGTCTCCAAATCATTGCACCCGTTGGACTTAAAAATGGGCGTTGCTTCATATTTAAACAAAATGATTGAGCCGATTCGCGATTATTTCAAGCAGAATCCAAAAAATTTAGATATGCTCAAAAACTATATGAATAAATGATAAAAGTTGGGTGCTGCGGTTTTGCAGGCGGCATGGCAAACTATTTCAAAAAATTTAAAGTGGCGGAAGTGCAGCAAACTTTCTACAAGCCACCTCGTATTGAAACAGCAAAAAAGTGGCGGAGCATGGCGCCTTCTGACTTTGAGTTCACACTTAAAGCATGGCAGGTTATAACGCATCCTGCCAGCAGTCCAACATACAGGAAAGCTGGAATAGAGGCAAAGCCAAGCTATGGATTTTTTAAGGTTAATGATGACACCATGCAGGCATGGGATGCAACGAAAGAAATTGCAAAGGCGTTGAATTCAAAAATAATAATTTTTCAATGTCCTGCATCATTTAAAGAAAATGAAGAAAACATAAAAAACATGAAAGAGTTTTTTTCGAGTGTGTCTCATGACCTCATTTTTGGATGGGAGCCACGTGGAAACTGGAAAGAAGAAACAATAAGGCGGATATGCGAGGAGCTTGACTTAATACATGTTGTTGATCCATTCAAAAACGAAAGTTTGTATGGAATGCCAAAATATTATCGCCTTCATGGGATGAAAGGCTACAATTATGATTACAGCATAGATGAATTAAAGAAGCTTAAAGAAGTTTGTTTGAAGCATAGCGAGGCATACTGCATGTTCAACAATACAAAAATGCTGAAAAACGCCATGGAATTTATGGAATTGCTGGAGAAGAAATGAAAATCCAATTTAAAAAACATTATGTAACAATAAATAAAAGAAAAGGAAAAATACAACAGGCTTTGGAGAGTAATCTGCATGGAATATTCCGAGATGGCTGTCCCATTCATCATCGCTAGGATTGTCTTTTAACTCATAAATCATGGCTTTTT
>JAGGWA010000067.1 GCA_021157745.1 Thermoplasmata archaeon | reverse complement strand
GAAGAAAACATTATTTTTGACACATCAAACTTGTATTTTATTCCATTTTCAACATGTATTGTTTCAGCATCATTTCCATATATGAGCTTGAAATTGGGCTTTCTTTCCACGCCTTCTATTCCTCCAACATCTTCAAGAACACTTTTGCATTTTAAAACGGAAGCGTAAACTTCAGCCACCTTCTCCTTCTCTTTTATCCCTTCCATTTTCAATACCAATACGTTTCCAAATTTCTCCCATTTTCTGGGTAATTTTTTGAGCTCATCCATGCCTATTTTTCCCTGCAATCTTCTCCTTATCTCTTTAAAAGGAGGGAAAACAGTTCTTTCAATGATCTTACTCTGCTCAATGACTTTATAGCCATCGATACGCCATTTAACAGGAAATTCAACAAAATTTTCCCGTCTCACAATGCGCCTGCTCTCATCCATTGCTCCAATTTCAAGCAGTCTTTTTTTAACCTCTTCAGCCCTCTCCTTTTCAACAACGACAGCGAGCCTACTTCCATCTTTCATACAACTCATGCTCTATTCCAAGCTGATCCATTATCTTGCCAACGATAAAATTAACCAAATCTTCGACGCTGCTGGGCTTAATATAGAAGGCTGGCATCGCCGCCAGAATAACGGCGCCCGCCTGGCGAAGCTTAACCATGTTTTCCAGAGTTATTAAATCCAGTGGCGTTTCTCGTGGCACAACAATGAGCTTTTTTCCTTCTTTAAGGCAGCATATTGCGGCTCTCGTTATTAAATTGAAAGCGAATCCATTGGCTATGGCAGACATTGTTTTAAGGCTGCAGGGCGCCACCACCATTGCATCGCATGGAAAGGAACCACTTGCAAGCTTGCTTTCCATCTCATCCTCATTATAAAATTCTGTTGCCATTTCTTTTAATGCATCGATGCTATACTTCGTTTCATACTTTATCAATTTTTTTGCTTCGTTGCTAATGATCAAATATGTTTCATGTTCTCTAAGCTCTTCCAGCAGCCTTATTCCATATATGATGCCAGATGCTCCAGTTATTGCAACAACAATTTTCATTTCCTCACCATTTTCCATGCCTCATCAATCAAATCATCTATATCCAAACCATACCTTTTTGCTATAACAAGGGCAGCAACCTCCTTATATATATCATTTTTTTCCGCAAGTTCTTCAATTTCTTCCCTCACCTTCTTTTCTCCAATGTTTTTGCTTTTCACCACCCTTGCTACTATTTTTGAATACAAATCTTCTTCCATTTCAAGCATTTTTGCATCAAATTTGAACTCAAAAGGAATATCAATGCTTCTGTAATCAAAATTTGGAATTATCTCGTCTCCCTCTTTTTTAATCAAATTTTTTTCTAGAGCTTTTTGAATCGCTTTTTTTCCTTCAGCCGGAGTAAGCCATCCAAGCTTGAAGGACAGTATCATATATATTTCCTTTTCTGTAAGCCTATCTTTCCCAGTTGTTTGAAATAGAAATGCGATAAGCTTTTCCAGACTCATCTTATCCTCTTTACAACATATTCATTTAAATAAATTTTCCATGTTTCAATGTCTTCCTTTGCCTTCTGTCCTTCATGCAAAACAATTCCTTTAAATCCATATTTTTTTACCATACTTGCAACTTTAGAAACATCTTTGCCAGAAAGATAAACATCTTTTTCTATCATTTCCTTTACCTCTTTCAGCATGCTTTCGTCCATATTCCATATGGTGATTCTGTTTGTGCCAATAATTGTTAAATCCATAACATCTTCAACATATCTTGGATATGCATCTATCCAAAGGTGGCGAGCCACCTTTTTATATAAGCCCAAGTTCGCTGAATTTTTCCTGTAGCCATCCAAATCTATTGCATATACGCTTCCATATTCCTTCGCAAGGTTTTCTATGTAGCCAACAACATCTTTTTTGATTATTTTGTCATCCTTCATTATTTTTCCTTTCCTCACTTTTATCAATGGAAGCCTGTCCATCTAATTAATAAAGCTCCGAGTTAAAAAGCTTTTATATGCACATCATTTTTATCAATATGGATTTGAAGATTGTTAAGGGGATTGGAAAAGTTTATGAAAAAAAGTTGAAAGAAGCCGGTATAAAAAGCTTGGAAGAACTTGCAATATCAAATGAAAAAGAAATTGCAGAAAAAACAGGCATTAAAATCGAAAAAATAAGGGGCTGGAAGGAAGAAGCTCGAAAAATTGCTGGAATGGCAAAAGCAGTCATAATTGATGATATTCCAAAAATATCTTTCATTGAGATAGAAGATGGAAAGGCAAGAGTAAAAATAAAAGAATATTGGCACGATGCAAAGATTTTTCAGGGGAATTTTGATGAAATAAAGAAAAAGGTTGAGAATGAAAAGGTTGCAATCTATCTTTCAAAAAAACCAAAACTATGGTTCAATGGAGAATGGTATGATGGCGTTCCATATAAAATTAAAAGGAGGTGGTGGAGGAAATGATAAGGATAAGGTGGCATGGGCATTCCTGTTTTGAATTTTCCAATGGCATGACACTCGTCATAGACCCGCACGACGGCGCCTCCATCGGGATTGCGCCGCCAAAAGTTAAGGCAGACATCATATTGGTGACGCATGACCATTTCGACCACAATCAGACGAGAGTTGTTGAAAAAGAAGGGAGCATTGTTGTAAGGGAGAGCAAGCGCATAGAGGGAATAGAAATAGAGGCTATAAAAGCATATCATGATAAGGAAAAGGGAAGCAAAAGAGGGGAAATAAACATGTATAAAGTTAATTACGACTTCATTTCGTTTCTGCATGTTGGAGATCTTGGTCATATGCTTGATGATGAGACAATAAAAAGAATAGGAAAAATAGACATGCTTTTTGTTCCAGTGGGAGGCGTTTTTACAATAGATGCCGGAGAAGCATATGAATTGAGCAAGAAAATCGATGCCAAAATAATTGTCCCGATGCATTATAAAATAGAAGGGCTATCACTGCCAATAGACAGACTCGATGGATTTATTGAAGTATCAAAAGACATTCCAGTGAGATATGTTGCAAATGAAATTGAAATTGAAAAGGAAGATATTCCAAAGGAAAAGGAGATATGGGTTTTCAGCCTATGAGTTCATCCACTTTTCTTTCAATGTCAATGCCATCATCGATTTCTTTAATGTCTATATCAGGTTTTCTTGGCATAGTTGGAATGGCATCTATTTCCTGTTCTATTTTTTTAATGTCAACCTTCTCCACCACCTCATTTCCTTTGACAAAAGCAAGCTTTATTTTACATCTCGGACATTGTCCTGTGGTTTCGTCGCCAATCACGAATTCATAGCCACAATTTGGACATCTAACAATCATATTTTTTTATGCTTGCAACCCTTAAAAATTGACCGAAAACTATTTATAGTAGGGCTTTTTTATTGTTTGAGGTGATGAAGATGGTAGAGAGAAAGGATAAAAAAGATAGGGGTCCATTCGATTGGTTTGAAGATTGGCCGTCATGGGGTTTCGAAGATATCTTTGAAGATTTCGATGAGCGATTCAGACAAATGCAGCGCCACATCAACAGAATAATCAGAGATGCAATGGAAGGAAAGATAGGCGAGGGTAAGCCAATAGTCTACGGATGGAGTTTCCGCATTGGACCAGATGGCAAACCGCAGTTCAGAGAATTCGGCAATGTTAGCAGAGGCATGATAACTGAAGAATCTATTAGAGAGCCATTGGTTGATGTGATAGAAAGTGATGATAAGATAAGCGTAACAGCGGAAGTCCCGGGAGTCAAAAAGGAAGACATTGATCTCGAAATCGTGGACAAAAATAAGCTTATAATCAGAGTTGACAATCCAGACAGGAAGTACTACAAGGAAGTGGAGCTGCCAGCAGAGGTGGATGAGAAATCAGCGAAAGCAACATATCAAAACGGTGTTTTGGACATCGAGCTGAAGAAGCTCAAGCCAAAGAAGAAGGGCAAGAAAATACAAATCAAGTAAGTTTATATCCTTCCCTTTGTTTATTTTTTAGGAGGTGATTAAAATGGAAAAAATATTGAAGGTAGATGAAGCCAGAAGCAGGGATGTCGGGCGAGGAATAGCAAGGATTGACCCCAATGTGGCAAAGGAAATGGGACTTGTTGCTGGAGATGTTATAATCATTGAGGGAAAGAAAAAAACAGCATGCATTTACTGGCCTGGTTACCCTGAAGATGCTGGAAAGGAAAATATAAGGATAGATGGAACAACAAGAAGGAATGCAGGCGTTAGCATAGATGATAAAGTTAAAGTTAGGAAAGCTGCAGCGAAGCATGCTGAACGCGTTACCCTTGCTCCTACTGAAGAATTGCGCATAGTTGGAGCGGAAGGTTATCTGTTGCAACTGCTTAATGGTCATGTTGTCACCAAAGGAGACATAATAGAACTGAACATAATGGGAAGAAAACTTAATCTCGTTGTAACAAGTTTTTCTCCTGCGAGCGAGGCTGTCATTATTGGAGATTCAACTGAAATAAAGATTAGCGAGAAGCCTGCAAAAGAAGAAACAAAGATTCCTCGTGTGACGTATGAAGATATAGGGGGGCTTGAGAATGAAATAAAAATGGTTAGGGAAATGATAGAACTGCCTTTGAAACATCCAGAGCTGTTTGAACGTTTGGGCATAGAAGCTCCAAAAGGCGTGTTGCTTCACGGGCCG
>JAGGWA010000159.1 GCA_021157745.1 Thermoplasmata archaeon | reverse complement strand
TTTCATATGGGGGGTTCAGCAGGATATAGAGGCGATGCAATAAATGAATTGATAAGGAGGATGATATGAGGAAGAGAACAAAAAAATTTAGGGGTTCAAAGACACATGGGCATGGATTCAAGAAAAAGGCAAGGGGTGCAGGAAATAAAGGAGGCACTGGTTTTGCTGGAGCAAAGCATAAGCATTTGAAATGGAGATGGGGTCGTCATGGATTTACAAGGCACGGTGTTGTAAGGGAAAAGAAAACAATAAATCTTGAAGAATTAAATCGCTTTGATGGAGATGAAATAAATTTGAATGAACTGGGCTATGATAAGTTGCTTGGCTCTGGTTTCCTAAACAGGGCTATAAAAGTTTATGTTAAGGAAGCGAGCGAGAAAGCTATAGAAAAGATAAAGAGTGCTGGAGGCGAAGTTATAGTGGGATAAAATGGCGGAAGAAGAGAAAAGCAAGCTTTATATCTTCAAGCCCCTCGTCGAGAGATGGCCAGCCATCAAAAAGCCAAAAGGCCATGTCCATTTCCGCAAAAAATTAATGTGGACGGGCCTGATGCTCGTTCTATATTACATAATGACCCAAACCCTCATATATGGCCTCGATCCCCATAGCATTGATATATTTTCAGGCTACCGCGCCATCATGGCGGGCGCCAGCGGAAGCATTGTGCACCTTGGCATAGGACCAATTGTGACAGCTTCCATCATACTCCAGCTTTTTGTTGGTGCAAAATTAATAAAACTTGATTTACAGGATGAGGAGGACAGAGCCTTATATCAGGGCTTTCAGAAGATACTTGTTGTTATAATGATTTTGGTTGAGGCTGTCCCTCAAGTTTTTGGATACCTCAGACCAAGTGCAGCTTTTGAGGCTGCAGTTGGCTCTGGAATGGCAAGAGGGATAATCATACTTCAGCTTTTGATAGGAGGCATGCTTGTTTTCTGGATGGACGAGCTTATTTCAAAATGGGGAATTGGTTCTGGAATATCGATGTTTATCGCAGCTGGTGTGTCTTCAGCCATCATAACAGGCTCGATAAACTGGTATCCTTATTCGAGTGCTGCTCCATTAAGTGTTGCAAACCCCCCAACTGGCGTGATTCCAAAAACAATTTATCTCGCCACACACATGAGCTTGGGTGAGCTCGTCAGCGGAGGCTTCGAAAAGATTTTCATTACGCCTCCGAACCCAGTTGTTGCATTTATTGGAACAACTATCATATTTCTTTTCGTTGTATGGACTGAATCATCTCGCGTTGAGTTGCCACTCGCCCACGGCCGTGTTAGAGGGGCTAGAGGAAGATATCCTTTGCGTCTGATGTATGCCTCAAATATTCCTGTCATTTTAATGGCTGCCTTGCTTGCAAATTTAAACATGTTTGCCCTGCTTTTCTACAACCGCCTTAAAATTCCATTGCTTGGCCATGCATGGTGGCTCGGAAAATATCCGCCTGGCCAGACGCAGCCCACGGCTGGCTTGATGTGGTATTTAACCCGCCCTAATGGCTTATATTCCTGGTTATTCCCTATGATAGACCGTCGTTATCAACCTTATTTGTATGGGCATGAACCATGGCAGATGGCTCTCCGCATTATTGTATATGCAACGGTTTTCATAATTGGAAGCATATTCTTTGGAAAGTTCTGGATAGAAACTACGAATATGGGGCCAGAAGCTGTTGCTCGACAGATACAAAGCTCTGGCATGCAAATTCCAGGATTCAGGCGCGACCCCAGGGTGTTAAAAAAGGTGCTCGCAAGATACATTCCGGCTTTAACTGTGCTTAGCTCCGCTCTCGTTGGCTTACTTGCTGTTGCTGCCAATCTGATTGGGACTGTTGGAAATACAACTGGGACAGGGGTTCTGCTTACAGTTGGTATTGTGATAAGGCTGTATGAACAGATTGCAAGGGAGCAGGCAATGGAGATGCATCCGGTTATAAGAAAATTCTTGGGGGTAGAATGATTGCGATAGTTGCTGGAATACCTGGCGCTGGGAAGACAACAGTTATGAATGAAGTTTTGAAAAAGAAGAGCATAAATGTTGTTAACTATGGAGACGAGATATTCAAAATAGCGAAGGAAAGAAAACTTGTTGAACATAGAGATGAGTTAAGAAAATTACCATATGAATTGCAGAGAGAGATGCAAATTGAGGCTGCAAAACATATCGCAAAGCTTGGCGATGTTATCGTCGATACCCATTGCACAATAAAAACGCCATTTGGCTATCTTCCAGGACTGCCCTATGATGTTTTACAAGTTTTGAAGCCAAGCAGAATAATACTCATAGAAGCAGATGTGAATGAAATCATGGAAAGGAGAAGAAAGGATGCAGCCATAAGGGTGAGAGATGAAGAAAGTGCAGAGAGCATGGAAGAGCATCAGCTCATGAATAGAATAGCTGGAATGAGCTACGCTGTCCTGACAGGAGCAACTCTGAAAATAGTAAAAAACAGGCAGGGAAAGCTGGAAGAGGCAGCGGAAGAAATGATAAAAGCTCTGGAATAAAGGAACGTCAGGCAATTATGCGATTCATTCTTACGGATTTTTTGGAGTGAATATTTTTTCTTCATTACTGCTACACCCCACGATGATGGAAATATAATTTTTGCAACATCGAAATAAGAGCAACTATTAAATTTCAAAACACAATACCATAGCATGTATCATAATAACATAAATAATGTGAAAAAAGAAAAAGTTGATATGGAAGGAGCCGTTGGCACATGGATTCAATGGCTAATAACCAAGGAGCATGGCGCCACAAATTACGCAATGCGTTTGTTCACCATCGAGCCAGATGGAAAGATACCACGCCATCAGCATCCATGGGAACATGAAATATTCATTTTGGAAGGAGGCGGTATAATAGGATGTTGCGATGAGGAAAAGGAGGTGAAGGAGGGAGATTTTCTCTATATCGAGCCAGATGTTCCACACTGGTATCGTAACAACACCAACAAGCCATGGAAATTTTTGTGTATAATTCCGTATAAGGATTAATTTACGCATAAATTACTTCAGCATGCTTTATAATCTCTTCAGATATTTGCTTTATTTCATTATAATTGGCTCTACCGTCAATAACCTTCAACTTCCACAATTTTTTTCTGTGATTCTGTTTACTAATCTTCTTTGAAAGACTTTCAGCTTGTTAAGGGATTCATCTTTTTCAAGCATTTGTTATATTTTGCTATCTGCCATCATGCCTCAGTCCATCATTTTTAATCAACTTTATATATTCTGCAAAATTTCCAAATTGTATGAAAAAATTTCATGCGTATGCAAAGTTGCTTCGCCTTCCTGGCTTGGGCGGCTTGGCAATTCCACCTGTGTTTGGAGCCATTTCTGTTGGCATATATGATTTTTATAATCTTGCAATGCTATTCGCAATAGGTGTTTTTGCGACAATATTTGGTTTCGTTTTGAATGACTATGCTGATGTTGAGCTTGATTCGTTGATTGAGGAGCTAAAAGGAAAACCTCTGGTTAGTGGTGCTGTTTCTAAAAAAAATGCTGTTGCAATTGTCGTTCTATCTGTAATTCTTTCTTTTCTTTTTGTGGCAATTCTGTTTAAAGGAAAGGAAATAGACGAGCTAAGATTTGCTGCAATAGTAACGATCTCCATAGCGGGTATTCTTGGAACCATATACAATTTATATGGAAAGAAAATTATAGGGAGCGATTTTATGGTTGCGATTTCGATGGCATTTCTTTTTTTATTTGGCGCTCTCTCATTTTCGAAGCCGAGCCTGCTAACATGGATCATATTTCTGCTCACCTTCGATCAAACATTGCATATGAATGCCGTTGAGGGCGGTATAAAAGATGCTGACCACGATTTCATTATGGGAGTTAAAAATATAGCTCTTGCATCAGGTGTCAAAGTCGAGAAAGGCTTTATACACATTCCATGGCATTTCAAGGCTTTTGGCATGTCCATAAGAATTTTCTCCGCCATACTCGTTTCCATTCCATTCATATATGGGCTAAGATATGAAATATGGCAGCTCGCCATACTCCTAATTTTAATTTTTGCCGTGCTTTATCTTGAAATAAAACTTCTTTCGATGAAAAGATTTGATAGAAAGGAAATAAGAAAAAATATAAGTTTGGCTGCCTTCATGCGATACTCAATCGTTCCAATTATGCTTGTAAGCATGGTTGGAAGCATTGCCATATTTCTTGCCGTCTTTCCAATTATATGGTATGTCATATTTGCCCCTCTAACGGGCGTGAAATTATTCCAGCCGGAGATGTGAAAATGAGGATTGCGATAGTTGGCGCTGGTTTAGGCGGGCTGGCTACGGCGGCGAAGCTTGTTGAAAAGCACATCATTGACATATATGAAAAGGAAAGCGTGCTTGGAGGAAGAGCACTGACAATGGAAAGAATAGAGGAAAATTATCGCAAGCTCATTGCAAAATTTGAAATGGCCAATGCATTTGCATATCCTAGCTTGGATGAAATATATGGAAATGAATACAAAATTGATCTGGGCTTTCATTTGATAGGGGGCGGAAAAAGAGGAGCATGTGTTAAAGCTTTAAAGGAGATAAATGCAAGCGTTGATTTTATTGGCTCCCGTCTCGGATATATAGGAGACAAAATAGATTATCCGATGCTTTCCTCTCTCGACAAACTAAAAATGCTCCCCCGCATCATTCAGCTGATGACCTCTCGTAAAAAAACAATAGAGGAAATGAAAAAGATGAGTATGGAAGAAGCTATCGATAAATATGGGAAAGGAAAGCTCAAAACTGTGCTGAAAATTTTTCCTCGTCTCATAACAACTGTAAATGATTTGGGCAAAATCTCTGCAGGCGAAACATTTTTTGCCCAACGCGAACTTATGGGTGGTCATCCTGTTGTTTATCCTGTTGGCGGGTTAAAAAGCATTTCTAAGGCTTTTGCCTCATACATTCAAAAAAATGGAGGAAATATTTTTCTTGAACATGAGGTTAAGAATGTTGATATAGATGATGGAAGCGTTGTTGGCATAGATGGGAAAGAATATGATGCAGTCATTTTAAACATGCCTGTCCAGCATATCTTTAAAGTTGTTAAGGAAAAGCATTTTGAGAATTCATGGGTTAAAAAAATAAAAAGTTTGTATGGAACAGGAAGCATGGTATCATATCATGTTCTGAATGAAATTGATAAAAAATTGCTTGGCAAATCATTTGTTTTTCTCGAAAAAAATGATGGATTTGTTGGCAATGAACTTGCAGGAATGATTGATTTTAAAATGGCATCTCAGCATGGCTTGCTTTCACCAAAGAAAAAATATATTGTTCAGAGCTATGTGATATGCACGCCAGAAGAGGCAAGGAATAAAAGAAAATGGGATGAGCTTGCTGAGGCAATAGATAAAAGTATGGAGAAGCTGATGCCAGATTATAAAAAGCATGTTGAGTGGAGCATATACAATGCAATATGGCATCTCGATGGTGTGGCTAAAACAATAGATAATGAAAAGCCAAGCGTTGCAACACCTATAAAAAATCTTTACATTGCTGGAGACAGCGTGAATTCAAAAGGCATTGGAATAAACTGTGCCATCGATTCAGCACGCCTTATAGAGGAAAAATTAAAAAAATTAAAATCGAAATGAAAAGTATATATATCTCGCTATGTTTTTTATTTTTAATGCTGAAAAGATTGGTGATTGTTTGTTTGCTTATTCTATCTATAAATATTCATTTTGCAGATTCAGCTCCTGAGATAAATATTAAGCCCGCTGCAGAATTTTCGAATGCCACCCTAATTGTGATAACAAATGCATATTTTCATGTGGAAAAATATGATGGAAAAATTGTTATGCACGATTTTCGATATCCACATTTGCCAGGTATCTTTATCATAGTTGATGAAAATGGGATAGAAGCATTCAATATTGTAGGAGGATGGAGAGCATATATAGAAATATACGGATTTAAAGGATTTTTCAACGAAGGAACATACATCACATTGATTGGAAAATGCGATAAAATAACGATTACGCCTGTCAGATAATGTCTATCTCTATCTTTCTAACTATTCTTTCATTTCCATTTGCAACATTAATCTCTTTGATCACAGTCTTTTCATTCAATTCTATAACATTGAAAGACGGATATGATTTGCCTTTAAGGCGGCGCGATGTGGCGGTGCCAGCCGTGATGTAATATGTTTTCTCAAGCCTCCATATCCAGGGCAGGTGTTTGTGACCAGAGAGCACGAAATTTAGCTCAAGATTTTTGCAAAGCTGCAGCACGTCGCCAGCATCTATTGGAATGTTTCTTTCCCTTCCGGTTCCAGGTATTGGAATGAGGTGATGATGTAATGCGAGTATCCTGATTTTATTTTTTCCTCCAAGCTTTTCTTCTATTATTGGATAATTTTCTCTTCCTATGTGGCCGTCGTCGAGATCAGGCTCACTTGAGTCTATTCCAAGAATCGCAACTTTTGAATCTTCATAAAATGGATAGCGCGTTCCAAAAACCTCTTCAAATATCTCATAACCTTTATTCCTGGCATCATGATTTCCTGGGACAACTATTTTCCTCGCTTCTATTCTATCCAAATATTCTCTTACAATTTCATATTCATATTCATAGCCATCATCTGTCAAATCGCCTGTTATCACAACAATATCTGGCTCTATCTCGTTCAGCTTTTTTATCAGATTCTCTCCCCATTGCTCAACGAAGTTTGTTCCTGTTATGTGCAAATCCGATACATGTGCAATCCTCATTTTACCACCTCCACCAGATACAATCCATTCTTTTTAATTTTAAAATCGACATCTATAAATTTCTTCAGCAGCCACATCTCCGTTTCAGCATGCTTTGTTATGTTACGAGCCTTAAACTTTCCTCCCGTCATGGCAAGGTAAGGCAAAAGCTGGTCAACAGCTTTTTCATCCAAGTCGGCATTGCTTTTTATCTCCTGAATTAACTTGGTTGCTGCTTCCTTTCCAACTTCTTCTGCAGGTTTGCCTCGTTCCCCTAAACAATCAGAGCCAAGCACCTTTGGCTCACTCCATAAAACTATTCCAACTCCTGCACTTTTGGCGCTTGTTTCCTCTATGGCTATATCTGCATCCATATCATGCTTTCTTAACTCTTCCATCGCTGCTTTTTCAATCCTTTCTGCAATGTTGGATGGCAAATTTGCAATGTTTACTATTCCTTTTATCTTTTCCACTTTTTCATTGAACTCAATGCTTTGCAACTCACATGGCTCAACATATACTTCTATCTCGCCTCCACCTGCAGGATAATAGCCACGCTGATTCAAATAGGCATCGATGTAGCAACCCATTTTTTCAAGCAACTTTAAAAAAACATTCTGGAAATAGTCCCACGGTGGAGCCCATTTTACATCTGTTCCTCCTCTTATTTTAAAATGTGTCTCTTCTTCTGCCATCAGGGCTGGAAGCAAACATGCCTGCATAACGAGTGTAACGCTACCTGCTGTCCCAACATCAAAAACATAATCACCACCTTTTATTTTTCCTGGATGAAATTCTATGGAGCTTGAGCCAACAGCAACGCCTCTCGTCTTTGCATTGCATAGTTTGGCGACGGCATTTATGGCGGTGATATGCTGATTTTTGAGCCCTGGATTGGGGCGACCAGCTCTTATATTGTATACCCTAATGCTCTTGCCGGTCAGGGCAGCCAAGGCGACAGCCATGCGCAATATCTGCCCGCCGCCCTCGCCGTAGCTTCCATCTATGGCTATCATTTTATCAGAAAATCGAGCAAAATTTTTAATGCTGCATCGGCAAACTGTTGCTTATTTTGAAGCCTGTCTCCCTCGAATTTGTATTTTTTTACTTCTATCCCATAAGGATTTGCAAATCCTATATAAACCAAGCCCACAGGTTTTTTCTCACTTCCTGTTGGGCCCGCGACGCCAGTTGTGGAAATGGCCAAATCTGCATCAAATTTTCTTTTTGCTTCATCTGCCATTTCATATGCAGTTTGTTCTGAAACGGCACCATATTTTTCTATTGTCGCCCTTCTCACATGCAACATGCAAATCTTTGCTTCATTGCTATAAGCGATGACCCCTCCTTTATAATATTCCGAGCTTCCTGGAACATTGGTTAGCAAATGCGCCAGCAAACCACCTGTACATGATTCTGCTGTCGCTATGGTAAGCTTTTTTTCTTTAAGCAGCCTTGCAATTTCCTCAATCATGATTGTATATTGCCTTCAGAAATAAAATCGTTCCGATTTTGAAAAAACAACAAAAAGATTTATCTTCTACCTTTATTATTCACTATATGGACGTAGAAATTCAAAATATGGTTGCAACAACGTATATAGCGAAAAAGCTTGACTTGAATGAGATAGCGAAAGCATTGCCAAACACGAGCTACCGCCCCAACTTATTTCCAGGGCTTGTGTTCCACATTGATGAGCCAAAAGCAGCTTTTTTGTTATTTAAGAGTGGAAAGGTTGTTTGCACAGGAGCAAAAAACATTGAGAATGTGAGAAAAGCAATCTATACGCTATGCGATATACTGAGCAAGAAAGGTTTCAAGGTTCTGAGGAAGCCAAAAATAGAGATACAGAATATAGTGGCTTCCGCCAACCTGCATGGAAACCTTAACTTAACAAAGATTGCTTTTTCAATTGGGCTTGAAAATGTGGA
>JAGGWA010000138.1 GCA_021157745.1 Thermoplasmata archaeon | reverse complement strand
CTGTTGCATCTGCTATGCCAACGAGAGCCGATTCCATTGTTATGTCTTCCACATCTGCGTCATGGGCATAGATGGCATTTAAAATGAATCCTCTTGCCTCAACCATTTTTTCCACATCTTTGTATATCTGGGGGAGCAGTCTTTGCAATATTGGTATTGCAAGATAGCTGCTATGCAATGGATGATCTTTCCTGTATATTTGATTTCCAATATCATGAAGCAATGCTGCTGAAAGTAAAATTAATGCCTCGTCATCATAATCACCGCCACCATATTCAACAAAATCTGGCTTTATTTTGTTTTTAACAAGCAGTTCGAACATTTTTAAAGCATTGGCAGCAACAATTTTAGCATGAACCTCTCCATGATCATTATATTTCAGCTTTTTAACAGCTATGAAGTTTGCGAGATCCCAGTTTGCTCTAACCTCTTCATCTTTTACAAGCAATTCAAACATTTTTCTTGCCTTTGGATATTTTGAGAGCACATCTTTTATTGCCTTTACCGCCTCTTCTTCAAGCTGAGCATATCCTTCTGGAATTTCCACTTCTATACCAGCATTTTTCAGATTTTTGCTTAAAAATTTGTCATTCATGAATTAATGCATTTTTTGATATAAAAATGATTTCATTTTACATTTTACTATATTTCTACTGCTGAATGCCAATAAAATTCTAATTGCTCATCATATTTCTCCTCCTCTCCGATGCTTCTCATCAAAATTTAAGTAGGATTGCAACATTTTCATCGTGGATTTCGAAAAATATTTCATGGGAAGGATAAGAAGCGTGATCGACAGATATAAAGTTAAGGGATGTGTAGCCATGGCATTATCTGGAGGAAAGGATTCGATGGCTGCTTTTCATGCCCTAACAAAATTTAAATTCAAGCTCATTCCATTTTATATCGATTTGGGAATAGAAGGATATTCTGAAAAATGCGAGAAATATGCAAAAGAAATTGCGACAATGCTTGGATATGAATTGCATGTTGTTAGGTTGAAAGACTATGGAATAGATTTATCCAAGGAAAAGAAAAAATGCAGTGTTTGCGGAACGGCAAAGCGATACTTAATGAATAAATTTGCTTTCGAACATGATTGCGATTATGTCGCCACTGGCCATAATTTGAGCGATGCTGTCACATTCGCTTTTAACAACTTAGCAAGCGTAAACATCCTTAACTTTAGGGGAATGAAGCCAGTTTTGGAAGGTAATAAAAATGTAAGGATGGTTGCTCGATTCAAGCCATTGTTTTATTTGAAAGATGATGAATGCATGAAATATGTTGAAATGAACAAGCTACCATATTGCAATGAAAAATGCCCTTACAGCAGAGAAGCTCCAACAGTGGAATTAAAAAAGTGGATTCATGAGCTTGAAGAAAGAAGGAATGGCATAATGCTCAATTTTGCGAAATCTTTTGAAAAAATAGAAGAAAGGATGGAAAAAAAGCAGGAGATAAGGCAATGCAGCATATGTGGCTATCCTTCATATGGAAAGATATGCAAATTTTGCAGGCTGAGGGAAAAACATGCAAAAATATGAAAAGCTGGTTGAAAAAATGAAGGAAAAGAAAAGCGTCGCCATCGCCTTTTCGGGCGGCGCCGACAGCGCATTGGTGGCAAAAGCATGCATGGATGCTGGCATAAGATGCATCGCTGTCACAATTGTTTCGCCTTTGATGGCAAGAAAATGGATCGATGATGCAAAGGAAGTGGCGAGGGAGATTGGCATAGAGCATGTTTTTATTGAAAAGGGGATTAGCGAGGATGTTGCGAGAAATGATGAAAAGCGCTGCTATTATTGTAAGAAGGAAGATGCCATGCTATTGAAAAAATTTTTTGGAGATTATGAAGCTATTGCGGATGGAATAAATGCGAGCGATGATTACATGGGCAAGATTGCTGCAGACGAGGAAGGCATATGGCATCCCCTGGTTGAGCTTGGAATAGAGAGAAGGGAGGCGAGAGAAACGCTAAAAGAGCTTGGATTGAGTGTATGGAAGCGTTATCCGCAATCGTGCCTTGCAACAAGGATTCAAGGAAGAATAACTGAGGAAAAGCTAAGGAGAATTGAGGAAGGAGAGGAATTTTTGTTGAAATATGTTGATATGGTCCGCCTTCGTTGCTATAAAAATGTTGCGAGAATAGAAACAATTGAAAATGAAATTGAAAAATTAATAAAGCACAGGAAAGAGATCGTTGCAGCTCTTAAAAAATTGGGGTTTGAATACGTTACCATTGACATGGAAGGCTATAAAGGCTACATCTGATTTTCTTCCTTGAAATTTTGCCAGTAATGTTTAAATATCATAACTCTATTTTATCCAGCCTATGACAGAAGAAAATGAAGAATTCAAATATATAGTACGTATTGCAGCCACAGATATAGATGGTAATAAGCCAACTAAATATGCGTTGATGCAAATAAAAGGCATCGGCTATATGGTGGCTAATGCCATAATTAATCATACTGGTGTAGATGGAAGAGAAAGAATAGGAAAGTTGAGCGACGAAGATATTGAAAAGCTGAGCAATGCCATAGCCACCATAAATGAATGGCTCCCTCCTTGGTTGCGTAATAGAAGGAAGGATTTGTTTACAGGCGAAGACAAACATTTGATAGGAAGTGAGATTGATTTAACGAAGCGTGAGGATATTAATTTATTAAAGAAAATTAGGGCTTATCGCGGCATAAGACATGAACGTGGCTTGCCTGTCCGCGGTCAAAGAACGAGGAGCAATAAAAGGAGTGGTTTGACAGTAGGAGTCATGAGAAAGAAGTTGAGAGGAGGAAAGTAAAATGGGCGATCCAAGATTTCCAAGAAAGAAATATGAAACACCATCTCATCCGTGGGAGAAGGTAAGGATAGAAAGG
>JAGGWA010000121.1 GCA_021157745.1 Thermoplasmata archaeon | reverse complement strand
GTATGCTCTTCGCCTCTCTTGGTCCTGGCATCTTCATGTAGAATGCATTTATTGGATATATTGTTCCAAATTGCTCTCTTTCCACAGCCATATAGCCAAGGCGTATTAAATCAACTATCAGTCCAGCGAGGGCAGGACTATCGTTGATGCGGGCATTTATTATGAGCTCATCCTCAGCTCCATTGAATGAAACATACGGTATGTGCATTGCAACAAATTTTTTATCTCCAAGTGGCTCGAGATAGCCTGTTGGCTTTATGTAATGGGGAGCATCATATCCAAGGATGTCCTCCACAACGGAGCTTTTCGTTGCCTCTTTTGCCTTATTTCTCTCCTCTTCCGTCAGTGAAAGGAAATCTGTGTTGCCTCCTATATTGAACTGGGCTATGCTCAGCACCCTCCTTCCACGCTCCCTCAAATGCTCCAGAACATCGACTGTCAAGGGCGTCGCCCCGCTGGCGCCGTCGTCGCCAAAAAGCGTTGTTTTGCTCTGCTCCGCTATCTCCACTGCCGCTGGATCGTTGGCAATGGGAGTTGGAATGCAGTTTATAAATGCTGCAGGCTTTTCATACTGGGTTACTGAATAGAAATACAGCTGGGATGGCGAGATTCTATCGATATCATTTCTTTTTATTGCATTGTGGAATTCTTTTGCATTCATGAAAGGCTCAGCTGCTTCTGTTGTGATGAGGTTGATGAACACATCTATGTCCTTCTTTTCATATTCATCGACAAGCTTTCCGATTGCTTCCTCCAAATCTATTTCCAGGCCCTTTCCTCTGTAATCTCTGTAGCCTTCCTTTATTATGTAGTCCCTGTCAAACTTTATTCCATTCTGCCAGTATTGCTTTGCAACAGTCGATAGCTTTTTGCCCACTTTCTTTTCATCGATATCAAAAGCTGTCACGATTTCTATATCTTCAATGCGATATGGTAACGTGTCTGCAAATGGTATGCCCTCGTAACCAATCTCTCCATTCTTGATGCGTTGCAAACCAACAGCGAGTATTGAAGCAACATACCCCTGACCAAATATTCCCACTCTCATCATATCACCTCCTTTAAAACCAGCTTAAAAAATATATAAGCGGTTGTATTTAAATATTTCGCTAAGCTATTATTCTCGCCCTTCCATTTTTTATCAAAATGTCTTCTTCTATTCTTATTCCATACTTTTTGAAGTAACCTGCTGGCTCAATTGCAAAAACCATTCCATTTTCGAATTCAAAATTTGCTTTTTTGCTTATTGTTAAGCCATCATGAACTTTTATTCCAATGGCGTGTCCGAGAGCATGGATCATTTTTATTCCATGCCTGTCTAAAAATTGCTCCACTTTTCTATACAACTCCGAAGCTTTCATTCCAGCCTGTATAGAATCAATGGCTAGGTACAAAGCCTCTTCAATAACTTCATATCTTTTATTTTTCTTCATGAATGTCCTTGTTATATCTGCACAGTAGCTTTCATACCTCGCGCCCATATCGATTAGAGCAGGCATAACAAATTTTTTTCTGCCTGGCTTGTGGTGCGGCATGCTGCTGTTTTTTCCGAAAGCAACGATTGTCTCAAATGCTTCTCCAGCATTTCTTCTTGCAAGCATGCATTTTATTTCATTCGCAACCTCCACCTCGCTCCTTCCTTCAAACTCTATTTCCCTCATTACATCTTTCGTTATTCTAACTGCCTTTTTTATCCTCCTTATTTCCTCATTGCTTTTTATGGCCCTCTTCATCTCCAATCTTTTGCTTATGTCAACCAAATCAAACATTTTTTTGAAATGCTTATAGTCTTCGTATACCAGAGCCTTCCCATTTATTCCAACTTTCTTTCCCCTAAGCAATTTTTTTAAAATCTCATCCCTTTCTTTTCTGCTTCTATAAACAGTTATGCCATCTCTTTTTTCGAGCAATGGAGCGATTATTTCAACTCTATCTGGCGTTATTACTGCTATGCTTTCTTCCATTCCATCAATGCCAGTAAAATAAAAGAAATTCTCATCTATGAATGGAAGACTTGCATTTTTAATTAAAATTGCATCTATTCCTTTAAACAAGTCCATGTTCTGAAACAAACTTCGCAATATAAGCTATTTGTTCTGGTGAAAGCTGCTCCGCTCTGTAATCGCCGTATGGAACATGCGATGGCATTCCTTCCAAAGCGAGGGCATTTTTTATTTTCTTTCTCCTGTGCATGAATATGGCTTTTGTCACTCTTTCAAAAATCTTTTCATCCACATCGAAACGCCTTCCAATTGGCTTAACTTTAACTATGCATGATGCCACTTTCGGAATTGGCCTAAATGCTTCAGGGGGCACTTCCTCAAGCAATTCAAAATCAGCTTTGTAATGAGCCATTACTGTGAGGCGAGAATAATCCTTGCTTCCTGGTCTCGCTGTCAGACGGGCTGCAAACTCCTTCTGATACATTAAGATGGCGAGCTCAAATTCACTTTCAAGAATTTTAAAGGTGATGGGCGAGGAAATCTGATATGGCAAATTTGAAACAATTTTGTTGAAATCCAATTCATTAAAATCAATTTTTAGGGCGTCGGCGTGTATAACATCGACATTAGGTATTTTCTCCAGGCTTTCTATAAAACGCTCGTCTATTTCTATTGCTATAACCTTTGCAATTTTTGCCATTTTCTTTGTTAAAATTCCATATCCAGCTCCGATTTCCAGAATAACGTCATCCTTCTTCAAATTCGCATATTTAACCTGGCGAGATGCCACTCTTTCATCAATCAAAAAATTCTGCCCCAGCCTCATTTCATTAACGGCGGGCGAGTGAAAAGGCGGTATTTTTGATGCGGATCCTGCAATTCCTCGAGAACTCTCTTGGCAATCAGCTTTTCAGGATGATGCAAATTTTTCACTCTCTTGGAAATATCTTCGAAACTCTCGAAAGGCTTCTTTTTCCTTTCCTCAAGTATCTCAAGCATTGTTTTTTTACCCAAGCCAGGAAGTAGCTCAAGAGAATGGAAACGAGTTGTTATTGGAGGGGCTTCATTGAAAAATTTTACGAACCTATCCTCATTTCTTTTCACTATGTCTATTAAAACATAAAGCAGCTCGCCGTGCGCCGTGGGCGTGAGCTCGTCGTAGCTTATTCTTCCTTTAACCTTCATTATTTTTTCTCTTTTATCAAGCTCTTTTCCAACATAAACACGCTCTCCTATTGATAGTGTAACATTTGGCTTCGGTATTAACTCGAGTAATGTAAACTGGCTTTCTCCGATTCCATAAGCTACGGGCCTTCTTTTATATGGATGCCTCCCCATGGGTAGATAATCCAAAATATAAACATAATCCTCCATTATCCCTCCTAACTATATTCCTTCACCAATTTGAGTATCTGCTCAATCTCTTCTTTTGATGGAACATATGTTTCTTTTGCGAATATTGCAAGCACTTCATCTTCATCTTTCGGCAATAAATCTGCTATCTTGCATGCATGCTTTTCCTCTATTCTTCCAATCTCCATCAATTTTGAAACCAGCTCCCTTGCTTTCTTCGCTGCAATCGGATTCACCTTTTCCGCATGCTCCAAGGCTATTTTTTGTTCTCTTTTCAACTCTCTTTCGTTGCTCAGCTTTGAGAGAGTTTCTTTTACCTCTGAGATAAGAACAATTTTCATGTTACCCTTCTCAGATGAACTGGAGATGATATTATACGCTTTTCCTTGTTTCCATCTCTTATCTTTACGATATATGCATCTCCCTGCATTCCTTCTATGCTACCTGTCCTGCCATGGAAGCGGGGATGTGGCATTCCATGGTGAAAAGAAGGATCTATTACTATAGTTACTTTCTCTCCTTTCTTAAACTCCTGCATCACTTTCGTAATCAAATTCATTCTTCCAGCTCTATACTTCTTTTTCAACTTACTCCTGCTTTTACTCCTAAATCCTCTCGATCTTTTCATCTTCATCACCAATTCCAATTACATCCAAACTTTCTACTTTAACATCATCGCCAGCCAGCTCGGATAGCGAGGGCGTAGTGCGACCATTATCTCCTGTTATAAGCTCCTTGATGTATGTGCCTGATTCCGCTTTTATTATCAAAGTTGCTTCATTCATTTTCATTTCCTCTATTTTTACATCTATTATCTTCCTCTTTCTAACTATGTCTGCCCTTCTATGCAACACTCTTGTAGGGGTCGCCTGGCTTATTTCTCTGCCTATTAATGCATTTACTGCTTCATAAATTTTTTCCTTTTTCGTGAATTTTATCTTCACCTTATAAATTTTTGGGTATTTGGCTGCTTTTATTTTCCTCACTTCCTCCTTTTTGGCAAATCTTAAATTTAAAACCTCAACCTTCCCTTTTGCGTATTCATTTATCCTTTTTTGCAATTCCTCGAGGTTAATCTTTCTTTTTCTCGGTTGCTTCAGCTCTAGTATAAAAGGGCGACCATTTCCGAGCATGCGAACATCGATATCTTCCCTTCCAGCTCCATGAAAGCTTTCATCGCTTGCCACACTCATTTCCACAGCTGGCTTTGCTATTAACTCCTCAACGCTTTCCTCATACATTTTCCCCGTAAAATTGCAATATATGCAGCCCAAGCCATTGCAATGGCGGCATGGCCATTTTGTTTGAGGAATGCCACGCTTTAACTTTCGATAGCGTCCATATATATAAATTGATCTTGCATCCACCTTTACATCATAGCATGTAGTGTCGATTGTGACAACAACATCTGGATTTTTAAAACTTGGCAACTTTTTCATTTCTCTCGCTATTATCTTTCCTATCTCCCTGTCTATTTCTCTCTTTATACTTTCCTGCTCTGGATTCGCTATTCTTCGCTCCTTCAGCAAAACCTCATCATCTATTTTGCATCCAACCAGAAATGTATCGAATTCATATTCCTTCAATGCATCGATGCATAGAGAAGCCATTAACGGAATGTCATTGATTAAATCATCGCAGAGCCAGCAATGCTTGCTTTCTTCTATACCAAGCTGCTCCCTTATCTTCTTTCCTCTCTCCTTATTATTATCAGCAGCGATACCAGTAAACTGTCTTCCCAAGCATGAATCGCATAGCCCAAACGAAGCTATCTTTTTTGCAAGCTCAATGTCCACATTGGTATATGGTGACTTATTTAATTATTGCTACCGACTATTACTGAACGCCGAAAGCTTCCTTTATCTCTGGCTTAAACAGGTACCATAGAATTATTATTGATATGATTGTTCCTATTGGAAATCCAAGCAAACCAATGATTGCGAAAATTATTGCAACTGTCCTCGCCCATGGTCGCAAATTCCAGAGCCCATAGGCTACAGCAAAGTCAATCAGACCAATTATAAGCACTATGGCACCTATGCCCGCCAACAAAGAGCCAGCAAGCCCCATTCCAGCGAATCCCATCATGCCGCCGCTGACCAGCATAGCTCCGTAGCCAAGTCCAAATAGTCCTTCAATCACATACAACACAGCCAGCACAACTATTCCAGTTGGTTTTTCCCCTCCCATTTAATTCACCAATCTTTAAATTTTATACCTTATATAAAACCATCGAAATTTTTCCATAAAAAGCGATCGTTTAAATCCGATCGAAGCATCACATTAAGCTGCCAGCATATCCATCGTTGTTGGATTATACCATATTATCAGCCAATCAGCCATTGATATTTTCATCTATAAATTCTTGACTCAATGCACCATCAGACCTTCCACTTCTTGGATATCTATCATCATGTGACTATGCGAAGGAGTATAAGATGAAATTCTTTATTCATTTAAAATTCAAAGAAG
Organism: Thermoplasmata archaeon; assembly: GCA_021157745.1. GTDB lineage: Archaea > Thermoplasmatota > E2 > UBA202 > JdFR-43 > JAGGXW01. Next base: position 3,138 of record JAGGWA010000121.1, on the reverse strand, counting down.
CAAAACGATAGCAAAGGTGAGATAGCAAATTTTATATTGAACTTTACCATATAGGCGTAGGTGATATGAATGGCAAAATATAAGGTAAGTGTTGATAGGGATGCATGCATTGGAGATGGAGTGTGCGAGAGCCTGTGCCCGGAAGTGTTCAAGCTTGATGACGAGGGAATAAGCACTGTACTGAAGCCGGAGATAGATGACAGCTTGTATGATTGCGTTAAACAGGCTGTCGAGTCTTGTCCAGCAGAGTGCATAACTCTGGAGAAAATAGAGGATTAAGCTTTGTTTTCCCTTTTCATTATTTTTTTATATACCTTAGCATATAACAATATGATTGTTGCCCCTTCATTGCTTTCTGCTGACTTTTCAAAACTTGGAGAGGAAATAAAAGCTGTAGAGCCATATGCCGACTGGATTCATCTCGACATCATGGATGGTCATTTCGTTCCAAATATAACTATTGGAGCCCCTGTTGTCAAAAGCATAAGAAAGGTTACGATGCTTCCTTTCGATGCCCATTTAATGATTTCGGAGCCAGAAAAATATTATATGGATTTTGTCAAAGCTGGAGCAGATATAATAACCGTGCATGCTGAAGCAACCCATAGCCTGTACAGGCTGGTTAAAGAGATAAAAAAGCATTGCAAGGTTGGCGTAGCTCTAAATCCTGCAACTTCTCTGTCGACTGTGGAAAATATTTTGGATGAAATAGATTTGCTTCTGATAATGACAGTCGAGCCAGGATTTGGAGGGCAGAAATTCATAGATGGAATGGTGAAAAAGATAAGGAAGGCAAGAAAAATGTTCGATGGCTATATTAGTGTGGATGGTGGAATAAATGGCGACAGCGTTAAAAAGGTAAAGAGGGCAGGCGTTGATGTGGTTGTGGCCGGCTCATACATTTTTGGAAGCAAAAGCTACAAAAAGGCGATAGAATCATTGCGAATTTAGAAATTTTTTAAAAGCCGTTAAAGCCTTTCCTCTGTGCGAGTGTTTATTTTTCTCTTCTTTGCTCATTTCTCCGAATGTTTTTTTGCTTCCTTCTGGCACGAAAATAGGATCATATCCAAAACCCTCGCCCCTCTTTTCCATTGTTATCTCTCCATGACATGTTCCGCTAAAAATATGGACTGAGCCATCATAATATGCTATGACAGCCTTGAAATATGCTTTTCTTTCCTTTTTCCCTTCCATAAGTTTAAGAATGCCATCGTTTCCAATTGTTTTGAAAACATATGCTGAATAAACACCCGGAAAACCTTTTAAGGCGTTGATAAACAATCCAGAGTCTTCAAGGAAAAATTTCCCCTCTATTTTATCCTTTAAATAGTCTATTCCAAATTTTGCCACCTCTTCAAGGCTATCTGCCTGTATCTCCGGATATGGAACATGTTTCATTTCAATATTGCCTATTATCTTCTTTGCTTCCATATATTTATGCTCATTTCCAGTTATGAAATAAATCATGATATCCGCCTCATATAACGACCACGCTTTATTATCTCTTCTATTTTCTTTTTAACCTCCTTCGCCCTATCAAAATTATCTTCATAAGAAGCAAAGACCCATTCGAAGAACCTTTTATTCGCATGGGCTGCATTGAAAGCTTCCATTAGCAAATGCATATCAACGCCCATAGTTTCCATCTCAAAACTTTTCATTCCGAGTCCAAAATCTATAAAATAAAGCTTGTCTGCCAGAATCATGTTCGACGTTGTCAGATCGCCATGTATTATGCCGTTTGAATGCATTTTTGCAACACTCTCCCCAATCATTTCACATATCTCTCTTTGCCTTGAAGGGCTTTCATTATCTATGATATCCTTTATTCTTTTTCCATCAATGTATTCCATGATTATTTCCATTTCCACAGTATCGACATCATATATTATTGGAACACTCACTCCAGCTTTTCTTGCATCCACCATTAAAATTGCTTCCTCCTTCGTCCTCCTTTTCCTTATTTCTTCATCCAACTCCTTTATTCTGTATCCCTTTCTTACTCTCCTTTTTATAACAACCTCCCTTCCCATCCATCTTGCTTTATATATCTCCGCTTCCGCCCCTCTCTTTATCAGCTCCATTTTACCTCAACCTCGTCTGTCCTGAAATTTTGCCTCACCTTTGTATCCTCAAGCTCCATTCTATAACCTGCCTCATACATCAAAATCGCCGTCCACGCTATCATGGCTCCATTATCAACCAAATAGCTACGAGGAGGCACAAAAAACTTTGCACCCCTCTCTTTCGCCATCCTTGCCATTATCTCCTGAAGCCTCGCATTGGAGGCGACGCCGCCGCCGAGCAAAACTTCGTCTTTTTCCAGATGAGCCATGGCTCTTTCCGTAACTTCTGCGAGCATGCTGAAGCATGTTTCCTGCAATGAATATGCTATATCCTCTATTCTTTCTTTTTTGGTTAGAGCGAGAGAAGCTGTTAAAATGCCAGAAAAAGAAACATCCATACCTTTAACGGAATAAGGCAATGGAATGTATTTTTCCCCGTTCTTTGCGATTTTTTCTATTCTGGGGCCAGCCGGAAATGGTATGCCAATAGCTCTTCCAAATTTATCAAGACAATTTCCTATTCCAATATCGAGAGTTTCTCCAAATATTCTGTATCTTCTTTCAAGTAAAGAAATCACCTGTGTGTTTCCTCCAGATGCATAAAGCAAAACAGGGTCCTTGCTGCCCGTCAATGCTTTCCCTATTTCAAGATGTGCTATACAATGGTTAACGCCCATCAAAGGCTTTTTGTATTTTAAGGCAAGAGCTCTTGCAGCAGTGGCTACGGTTCTTAAACATGGTCCCAAACCTGGCCCGATGGAAAATCCTATCAAATCTATTTCTTTTAAGCTTACAGAAGCTTTATCTATCGCCTCTTTTAATAAAAAAGGGAGATGCATTGCATGGTGATTTGCAGCCTCCCTTGGATGGATTCCACCCTGTTTTGGCCTGTACATTCTTGCTTCATTTGAAAGAACTTTGCATTTTCCATTAACTTCTTCAACTACAGCTATTCCAAGAGTGTGAGCTGTTCCTTCTATCCCGAGAGAAATCATAGCTCCATTATAAGCTTGGCTATTTCCTCTCTCTTCTCCTTTTCTTTTGGAAGAGCTATAGATGCTTTCCACTTCCT